>CAZTSS010000021.1:0-8779 GCA_964616765.1 uncultured Candidatus Saccharibacteria bacterium | reverse complement strand
TTTAATGCGTCGGTAAGTAGTAAAAATGCTGACAAAGCCACGGCCGTGTCAGAAGTCAACCATAAGTCAGAACAACTTATTGCCGACCTTAAAGCTTTTGGTATTGACGCCAAAGATTTAAAGACCCAAAGTCTTAGTATCTACCAGGATCAACAGCCGTATTGGGAGGACGGGGTGCAAAAGTACAAAAATACCGATTGGAATGCTAGTATCTCGGTTGACATAACTTTGCGCGATGTTTCCCGCGCAGCCGATTTGACGGACTTACTGGCCAAGGCGGAAACCTCAAATATTTGGGGGCCTAACTATTCCCTCGCCGAGGACGAGCCGGAAAAAACCGCGTTGCTGAAGCAGGCTTTTGATAACGCAAAAGCTAAGGCGGACGGATTGGCAGGCGGGATGGGTTTGCGGGTTGGTAAGGTGATTTCCGTGATAGAGGGTTCCGACTACAGTCCCATTTATCCTGTTCGCGATATGGGAATGGGCGCGGGCGGTGGTGGGATGGAGCCGGGAACTTCCAGCGTGTCCACAAGTTTGACGGTAACTTTTGAACTAAAATGAAGACTTCCTGGGGAGTCGCACTAAAAGATCTTAAGCCCGACCCCGATTTAGAAGGTCGGGTGGCCGGTCTTTGGGGTGAGGTGCGTAAAAAGGCGGACGGCGAGTTCAAAAACTTTGAGGACTTTTTGTATCTGCCGTTTTCTGCTTATGTACCGGAGTTAAACTTCCCACCAGATCTTAAGCATGTGGTTTTGGTGGGGATCGGGGGTTCAAGTCTGGCGCCCAAAGCGCTGTACGACGCGGTTTTTGGTCATTTCGACTCTGTTGAACCAAAGCGATTTCCAAAATTGCACATTCTGGAAAATGTCGACGAAAAATACATTGACCAGTTGATGGCCATGCTTGCCGGGTCGTCCCCGGACTTTCGCGATCTTGCCTTTGTGATTATCTGCAAATCCGGCCGGACTTTTGAGACGCTTAAAAATCTAGCCTTTATTTCCCAGGACAAATACCGTGGCATGATGCGGGGTGACAATACCCATGTAATTTCCGTGGAAGGCAATCATACTTGGCAGTGGGGGGAAAAGTTGGGCGCTAAGCTGTATCCCATGGCGCAGGCGATAAGTGGCAGGTTTTCCGTTTTTAGCGCGGTTTCGGCAGTGCCGTTGGGGTTGGCGGGGGTTGATGTGGCAAGTTTTGTCGACGGAGCAAAGGAGCGGGTGGATGCGGTGTCAGAAGTCCAAAAATATGTTTCGACACGGTTTAAATTGTATCAGGTTGGGTTGACGACCGATGTGTATTTTGCCTTTGACGACAGGTTAAAAAGCTTGGCAGATTGGATGTGCTCTATTACCGCGGAGAGTTTAGGCAAAACGGATGCGGGCATAACGCCGATAACTTCTGTGGGCTCGCGGGATTTGCATTCTATTGGCCAACTGTACTTGCAGGGCCGGCGGGATAAAGTTACCACTTTTCTTTCTTTGTCGGACACGGATAAGAATAATTTGTATATTTTGGACGCGGTTAAAAAGGCGTACGACGACATGAAACTGCCTTATACCCACACGATTTTGGAAGCGTCCAGTCCGGCTACTTTAGCCTATAATCTTGGCGATTTTATGCAGTCGTGGGTTATTCACACCGTTTTGCTGGGCGGACTGATGGGCTTGAATCCTTATGATCAACCCGGCGTAGAGCTTTACAAAAAATACCTGACGGTGTAAAGATCCCCCGGACAGCCCCGTTTTTAGATCGAAGGTTTTACTTGAGGGGGGTTGGCTGGCAAAACTTTGGAAAATATCAATCTGTTATTTTTCCATAATTGAGCAGATCTCATTTCGGATCTGTATGGGATACGATAACTTAGGTTTGTTTTTTCGTATTTTATGTTGGAATAATCTTCGCCTACAACAACGGGTCCGTTGTAGTCGAAATATAAATTAAACTTACAGCGCCATAATACATCACCAATTAACAAAGGGTTGGGACTACTCCCAACTACAAGTAAGTAGTCACCACTGTCTTTGCATTGTGCTTCTGGGGATGAAGCTCTGCCCCAAGTTGTTTCCATGCGGTTTTCCTTAACGCTTCCGTTTTTGTTGATTGTTAAATCGATATCAATGACTTCTTGATCGATCCAGGGTGGTTTTTCAGCTTTGGTCGGGTTGTAGGTTTCTAGAGATTTATTTAACATAATCCGGAGTACCACTTGTCCACCGAAGATTACCGCAATCAATGATAAGGAAACTACAACAAGAAAAGTTAACAGCTTTTTCCACATATAGTAATTTAGTCTACAACTTAAGATGGGTCCGAGCAAACTGGGTGCATTAGATAGTATTGTTTGTCATTGTAAATTTTTTGACAAGGCTTTAGACCCCATTTTTAAATGAACAATAAACCGCTTTTTGTAGATTTAGGGCTTTTGTTATGGCCTTAACTGTATGACATTTGTACTATTGTTCGGTTATATATTTTTGCGAACTATTTTTAAGCCGTTATTAAAGCAAATATCAAGTTTTCCAAAATAATTAGTGAACTACCCTAATTCTGAAATAGTATAGGCTAAGGTGGCTGTAATTACAGTCACGGTGGCAGACTGTGTTTTTAAGTTGTTTTGACAGCCTTAAAACTATGCTCCCAACATCGTTCACTTATTTTTTAACAATATGAGGATTTTATTGTTATAACAAAACGGAAATGGTTCGCGTATTTTTATAAGCGAACTAACAAGTATCTGTCATACTTTATTGCCTTTAGTAACAGTCTTAAATTGGAGTAATATGGGAGTTAGTTCGTTTAAATACCTGCCTTTTGGGCATACTAACTTCCTTTGCTTAAACAAAATATTAATTGTAGTATTTATCTCTTTTTAAATGACATCTAATTAATGTCTAATTACTATCTATTTAATATCAAATTACTACCAATTACCATCTAAACCATGTAATTAATGTCTAATACGCTTTATAATTCCTTGCTTAAAACTATCGCCGTTAGGCGGTGGATGTAGCTTAACCGAACAAAGTGAGGGCTTACATAGCAAGGAATTACAGCAAACTGCCTGCGTAAGCTGGCAGTTGTTGATTTATAGATAGTCTCTTAACCGCTTGCTACGGGTAGGGTGGCGGAGTTTACGCAGGGCCTTTGCTTCAATCTGGCGGATGCGCTCGCGGGTGACCCCAAAGTCCTTGCCAACTTCTTCCAAGGTCCGAGTTCTGCCATCTTTAAGTCCAAATCTAAGTTCCAACACCTTGCGTTCCCGCGGATTTAGTGTCTCCAAGACTTCTTCCAGCTGACCCTTTAACAACTCGTGGCTGGCAAACTCAAAAGGCGATAGCGAAGACTCGTCCGGAATAAATTCTTTAAGTCTGCTGTCCTCCTCTTTACCGACCGGCGTTTCTATGGAAGTTGTATCCTGAGAGATTTTTACAATCTCCTTTGCTTTTTCCACCTCAATGCCCATTTCTTTAGCAATTTCTTCTGCCGTGGGGGCGCGCTCAAACTGCTGTTCCAGCTTTCGCTCGATCCGTTTAAATTTATTCATGGTTTCTATCATATGGACGGGGATGCGGATGGTTCTGGCTTGGTCGGCGATGGCGCGGGTAATAGCCTGGCGGATCCACCAGGTGGCGTAAGTGCTAAATTTAAAACCGCGTTTCCAGTCAAACTTTTCCACCGCGCGCATGAGGCCTATGTTGCCTTCCTGAATTAAGTCCAAAAAGGAAAGACCTCTACCCATGTGGCGCTTGGCAATGGACACCACAAGTCTCAAATTGGCTTGGGTTAATTTATGTTTGGCTTTTTTATCACCCGCCGCCGATTTTTTAGCCAGGTCGACTTCTTCTGGCGCCGTCAGCAGGTTAACTTTACCGATCTCCCGCAAATACATTCTAATGGGGTCGGCCGACACGGTTTTGTCCAGCTTTATTTTAGAAAGATCGATTTCCTCGGTTTCCGCTTCTTTTTCCGCGGCCGCGTCAAAGACCGCCACGCCTTCCTCAATGAGTTTCTCGTAAAGGGAATCCAATTCTTCTATATTGTCTTCCGCGTGGGGAAAGGCTTCCAAAATGTCGGACTGGTTTAAAAAGCCCTGTTTCTTGCCCTTAAGGACAAGTTTTTTTAAATTTTGCTCCCAAAGTTTGGGATCTTTTTCCGGTTTTTTGCTCATAATTTTGTTTGTAAGTTTTTAAATTTTTGCATTAACTCTTCCGCTTTTTGGGCGTCGCCCGATTTTTCTGCCTCTCTTATTTTGTAGGTTAGTTGCGTCATTTCTTTTTTAGTCGACTCTTTTACAATCCGCTTAATAGTCTCTTCAAGCTCTTTGCCAAATTGCTCCTCGTTTTGCGCCAGCCCACCGACATCCCACAAAGCCAATTCTCTTGCTTTTACCAAGTCCTGTTCCGCAAGTCCGGCTACAAAGCTTTTTACTGTCAAATCGCCTTCGCCACCCAAAAAGTCGTACAGTTTTTGATACACCAAAGCCGTTTGACCGCCGCCAAGGGCGTCTGGTTTGAGATTTTGCAATATTTCTTTGTATTTGTCAAGAGCATTTTGCGACAGAATGAGGGCAAGCAGATAATCTTGCGGGGATTTTGCGTTATTTAACGAGATTGCTGATGCAAGGTTTTCTGCCAAGTCCACGGAAGATTTGTCATTAAGATACTTAATTACGGCATCCGGACTTACGGAAAGTTTTTCCCCCAGAATTTGGGCGTAATGCTCTTTTGTGACAAAATTAGCCGACTTTGCCAGATAGTAGCAGACTTCTTCCATAAACTTTTTCTTGCCTATCGGGGAGTTTAGGTCGTGGCGATTGGCCTCCAGGTCGATGATAAAGTCGTAGGCCGGAACAGCCTCCGCGATCATCTGGCTGACTTTGTCCGACCCCAGTTTAGCCACATCGTCAATATCTTTACAGTCTTTTGGTAGTCTGGCGACTTTGGGGTTTAAATCCAGGGTAGCGCACATTTCTATGGCTCGCAAAGTTGCATTAACGCCCGCGTTGTCGGAATCAAAACAAAAAGTTAAATCCTTGGTGTAGCGAGAAACAATTTTTAAATGTGGCATGGTTAGGGCGGTTCCGCAGGTTGCCACAACATTAGTGATGCCGGCTTGGTAGGCGCTGATGGCGTCCATATAACCTTCCACAATTACCGCGCCGGCAGTTTTTAGGTCCATGCGGGTTTTATGCAGACCGTATAAAAAGTTTTCTTTATGAAAGACCGTGGTTTCCTGGGTGTTTAGGTACTTTGGTTCGCGGTCAAAAATGGTCCTACCGCCAAAACCCAGCACTTTACCGTCAATTCCCGTTAAGGGAAAAATTATCCGGCCTCTAAATTTGTCGTTGGATTTTTTTTCAAACTTGTCCGGAACGGAAACACCCGCTCTTAATAGATCCTTTTCCTGGTAGCCTTTTTTTACTAAAAATTCCGTTAACAGTGACCAAGAATTCGGCGCGTAGCCCAGCTCCCACTCGTTGACCGTCTTAATGTCCAGCTTTCTTTTGTCTAGCAAATAATCCAACGCCTGTTTACCGGAGGGATGTTTAAGAAGCATGTACCGGTAGAATTTTTTAGCTACATCGTTAATTTCATAAAGGATGGTTTTGTTTCCCTCGGCGTTCTCGTTACGGGAAAAGTCGTTTTTAAGTTTTACGCCGGCTCTTTCTGCCAAAGTCTCCAACGCTTGTCTAAAGTCGTAGCCCTCAATTTTTTCCACAAAGCTAAAAATGTCGCCTGCTTCGTTGCAACCAAAGCATTTAAAAATCTGCAATTCCTGATTGACCATAAACGATGGGGTTTTTTCCCCGTGAAAAGGGCACAGGCCTTTATAGTTTTTGCCGGACTTTTTTAGCTGGACATATTGACCAACCACATCCACAATATCCAGTTTTTGCTTGATTTCCTCTATTTCTGTCACACCCACCTTATAGCAGTTTTTTGCCCTTGGGGCAATTTTTGATTACCGGATAATTTTAAGGTTTTTAACTGTTATACTTCTGCAACGGTTAGTCTGGGATCGGAAGTTGCGTTGATACCCAAATTTCTTATCCCTATAGCGTCGCCAGATGGCAGGACATGTGTAGAATGAAGCTCGCAACCCCTGAGGTTAGGGATTTTTTCCATGGCGGACTTGGCGGAGGGATTTAGCCCACAGCACGAAGCTAATACTATAAGCGTTTCGTTGACAGAGAGACTGGGCGACTTATGATCCAACATCAAGCCCTTCATTTTTGAGATTTCTGCCAAAATATTTGGACTTATTAAATCGATTTCGTCGGGAATTTTTGCCAGCACCTTCAGCGCGTTTAGTACAGTCGCCGATTCGGCATGCAATGTAGGGGAGTTTTTTCCTGCTATTATTGTTCCGTCTCTAAGTTCAAGAGCGCAACCACAATAAATACCGTTAAAACCTTTGCCGGTTGTTGGCGCGTCCGCCTCTGCTTTGCGTGCAGGTTTCACAACCCCTCTATCTTCCGGTTTGAGTCCCGCTTTTTGCATAACCATACTGATCTGGTCGACAGTTCTTTGGGTCTCTTTACCTTCCAGCTTTTCTACTAAATGTCTGAAAAACCTTCTGATGATCTCGTCTTTTGCCGCCTGTTGACAGACTGCATCTTCGACAATTCCTTCTGCGAGCATGTTAATTCCCATGTCAGTCGGTGATCTATAACCAAAGGGGTTTTGCACACCGGTAATTTTCTTGAGAATCCCTTTCATAATGGCGAAATTCTCAATATCGCGATTATAATTTACTGCCTCTATTCCATAAGCCTTCAAATGATAAGGGTCGATCTGGCAAACATCGCATAGATCGGCGGTAACTGCTTCATAGGCGATATTTACTGGATGGTTTATAGGTAAGTTCCAAATAGGGAATGTTTCAATTTTAGCGTAACCGGAATTCAAACCTCTGCTTTTCTCTGTATAGATTTGACTTAGGCACAAAGCCATCTTTCCGGAGTTACCTCCCGCCCCCGTTACTACCACAATCTTATTTTTTGTCTCTATGTAAGGTTGTGATTTGTAGCCCAGCATTACTTCGTCGATTTCTTGTGGATAACCCTCTATATAGTTCTGAAAGAATACCCTATGTCCCAGATTCTCTAGCCGTCTTTTTAATTGTGGAGCAGGATTTTGATTAGTAAACATTGTAATTACGACGCCTGTGACTGGGATATTTGCCTTAATCAAGTCAGCGACATCCTTAACAGTCTGCAGGTCGTAGGTGAGGCCAGTATCGCCCCTGACTTTTCCCCTGGCTATATCGTTTGCAGAAACACAATAAAAAAGATCCACTTCGCCCATGCTTTTAATCAGTTCGATTTTTGCACCAGGACGGTAGCCGGGCAGACAACGGGAGGCATTTAGATCAGCAAACAGCTTGCCACCAAATTCCAAGTATAGTCGCTCAAAGCGAGAAACGCGGTCAAAGAGTTTTTTCACCTGATGTTTTAAGTACAAATCCGTATCAAAGCCGATTTCCTGCGTCATATTCCAAAAAGCATATCACCGTTTAGCATCAAATGAAAGCAGAAAGTCTCTGGGAATGTACGGTAGCCGGCTTTTTATAAATTCCAGCCAGTCCTTAATGGTTTGCTCTTCCGGGAAGTTTTTAGCCAGACTATAGTAGACCGATCTTCCCGCCTCACGCTTAGTCAGCAAATTTTGGTCTACGGCTTTTTGCACCAGGTCGACAAAGGTTTGCCGGGCCATTTTCTTGTCAACAGGTTTGTATAGATTCTTAAATTGGACTTCTTTGCGCTTTACCAAGGGTTTAAGGACAGATCTGGTGTTTGCATCTTCGGCATTAAGCGTCAAAAAGTCGCTCTTTTTAGCCTCCAAACTTGTTTTAATCACAGACATCATGGACAGCATCAACGCTTCCATAATAAAGCCTACAAAATGGTTAAGATTTTTTCTTTCCAATGAGTACAGCAAATTTTTATAATAGCGGTCTTTTTCCTTGTAATAGTAATATGAGGTGCTGTACAGGTTTTTTTGGTTTAAACCTAGACCACGCAAAAGCAGATGTTCCAAAACCCGACAAACCCTTTTGTTACCGTTGTTAAAAGGATGAAGCGCATACAAGGCAGTATGGAAAATTGCCACGCCCGAAACGGTTTGATTGGCTTTTAGGTAAGTTAATAGCTGGTTTACGGACTGCTTGATTTCGGTAGAGGGCGCTGGTGCGTAAGTTCCCACCCTAATATTATCGTTATCGCGCCAAGTGCCAGACTTATAGACGGTAAAACTAGGCAAATATTCTTTAAAAATATCCATACCCGCAGTTAAGTCTCTGTGAAGTTGCAGAATAAACTCAACGGTAATATCGTTAAAGGTTGGTAGGTTAGCATTAAGTCGACCAAAAGTTTTAGCAATATTAAAAAACTCTAATTTATCGTGATCTTTTTGAGAGAGCTTTTTTCCCGAGGCAAGTTTTTGGGTAATAAAGGTGTAGTTTGGCGACCCTTGTATCAGAGCATACACATCCTTGGCTTCCTGCACGGTTAGACTAGAATCCTCGGCTTTGGAGATGCCGTATGATGTTAACAACTCGTTTTTGGTAATTAGACCCCGTTCTATTTCGGGGTTAAGAAAAACTTGTTCAAAATCGGTAAGACGGGCGTCGTACATTTTTAGCTCCAAATCCGTAAACGGCAACAGACTTTGGGTAATTACCAAGTCACCAATAAAGCCGTTGTTAAAGGGTTTAATGGTTGTCGTGGCGTCCATATAATTAGTCTAAAATCAGTCTAGTAATTAGTCTAGTTTAC
>CAZTSS010000020.1:0-8908 GCA_964616765.1 uncultured Candidatus Saccharibacteria bacterium | reverse complement strand
TTAAGTTTTGACTTGGGGTGCGTGTTTTGATAGTCGTCCAAAAGCCCAATAAGTCCTGCTATAAAAACTGCTCCGACAGTCCCGATTAGTAAAGGCCCTCGTTCCAGGAAAAGCAAAGCCAGCAGTGTGACCAAAGCAGAAAAAGCAAACCCGCCACCCCGTGACGACGGTTTGGTTAAAATCATGCCCGGGTGCTCGTGTTTGGCGGGATCCGTGACAATGTTGCGGTTTTTTGTCCAAGCAATAAATCTTGGTAGAAGTAAATAGGACGACAGGAAACCAAGAGCGAGAATGCCCAAAAGACTTTGGGTTTGCGGAGAAAGCGACACAAAGTTTAATGGAGTCTTTGCGGATATGGTAACTATGTTCCAAACGGTTATTAGCGCAATGGTGTTTAGGATTGCCCCTCCGGTAAGAAGAATTTGGGATAGGTAGGTAAAGTAAAACTTTTTGGCCAGATAAGAAAACAAAAAAGCTGTACTGGTGAAAAGTGTAAGTATTAGCGGTATTAAGTATAAGTTTATTTTTGCGGACAAAATGCCTTCGCCCCAGGGTTTTGTTTGCCACAAAGCGACCAAGTCGGATAAATTGGCGTACGAATAGGCAATAAGTATATAGCAGAGGATTACAGGCGCGAGGGCAAAAAAGCGCAGATGTGCGTCCTTGTCTTTGAGGCCAAGTTTAAAATGTCTTTCCAACTTAAGAGTCAGTCGCTCAATCTGTTGGACCCCCTTTTTTGAAGTTAAGTAGTCAAGTAGTTTCATGTTCTGGCCATTTTGGGCGTAAAATACAGATCCTTCATCTTTTTACCTAACATCATGCGGGTTTGGGCGTCAATGAAGGGAAAAAATGAAAAAGTCAGCAAGTTAATGACAATAAGCGGACCTTCTAAAAAGTACATGGCTTTTCGCCAAATCGGCAGGTTTTTAGGTATACCGCCGACAATTTTAATCTTAATGTAAGTTATTGGGACAATTAAAACCAGAATTGCGGAAAGCATGATGCTGATTGAGTAGGGGAGGCTGTAGGCAAAATTGGACTGTTTGACATATTTATTGGCCACGGTGAGGATGTAAAAACCAAAAGTGATTAGAAAGACAATACTTACCAACAGGGTTTTATTTTTGATTTGAGTATAGATCCAAAGTACCTTTTTACTAAGCGGGATTGTGCGGTGTTTAATAAAACCTTTGACGGAAAGAGGGAACACAATAACGCCCCAACCCCAGCGTAAGAGCTGTTTGTACAGGCTTTTATAGGAATTAACATAGCTGGTGCCCTCCACCGCGTCGGCCGAGTAAGGAATATAATGACACACGCCCGTAAAATCTCCGTTTCTGGCAAAAAAGGCCCGCCAAAAAAACACTGTGTCGTCAATGCCCAAAACTACATCCCAATAGTCTGCATCAATAAGTGTTTGAAGCGATGAGCCGTAGGCAGAAAAAGTCTCTCTGGTTTGTGGGATGCCGGAAATCCAGTTAGATAATGTCCCCAGAGTTACAGACGAGGCCTCTATCCTCATGACAGTTGGGACCTTCCAGTAGTTATTGCTAAATAAATGTACTGCGGTGGAGTAAAAATGATTGTTGCGCTTGTCGGTTGACAGATACAGGTGGGTAAGGCGTGCCAAATACTGCGGATGCATGACATGATCGCCGTCGATTGTGCTAAATATAAAGTTTTTGATGTCTGCGTTTTGGTTTTGTAGTTCCTCCACGGCGTGTTTAGCGCCCCAAGTTCTGTTTGCGCCCCCAACGCCCTTAGCTTCGCCTTCAATTCCCGCTGGGTGGACAAAAGCGTAAAAGCCGTACAGGTCTTTTTTCCTGTCGCCTAGAGCGGAGTCGATGTCGCGCAAAATCCTTTGAGAGTTTTTTTCTTCCACAGCGCAAACCAATAAAATTTGGTTATGTGGCATAGTCTGGGCAAAAATGCTGTCGATATTGTTTTTTATGACATCCGCGGGTTCGTTGCAGGTTGGAATCAGCAAAAAGTGGACGACGGATCCAAGATCTTTTGGCAATGTAGCTTGGTCGGGCAGGTTTCTCCAGTCAGCCTGCAGTTTTTGGCATTCTGTCCACCAGTCAGCCTGTAGCTCTGCCCGGTGCTTTTTATAGCCAATAAAAAGGCCTCTAAAATGCTTTACAGCCAGGTACGCCCAATACACAGCTAAAAATGTAAGAATGTAGATAACGACTTCCGGAAATAACAATCCAAGCCAAATGGGGGAAAGAATCAGCCCCCAGGTAAGTAGCCCCGGAATTACTTCTAGAATGCGTTGTAGAATCGCGTCGTGTTTAGTTTCCTGCTGTGTTGACATAGTTAGTTAATTAGGCAGACCGAACAGTCGGCGGGCGTTGGCAGATGTTTCCAAAGCCACTTGCTCTAGGCTTAGTTGCCTTAGTTCCGCCATTTTCTGTCCAACCATTTTAACATACTTAGGTTCATTTTTCTGGGTGACTTTTTGGGCTTGGGCTAGCGATTTGGCGGGCTCCGGCAAAAGATAGGGCGCGTCCGTTTCCAACAAATACTTCCCTGGGGGGACTTTTTGGGCGACTTCTGCTAGTGCCGGCTGATTTTGGTAAGTGAGTTTGCCGGAAAAAGACAGATACAAGCCAAGGTTGAGGAAGTTTTGGGCGACGGTCCAGTTAGAATCAAAACAATGGATAACGCCCGGGAGTTTTGGTCCGCTTGCTTGGGTGTCGGCAAGAATCTGAATAACCAAGTCATCGGCGTTGCGGTTGTGGACGACTAGAGGTAGGTTAAGTTTTTGCGCCAGCTCGATTTGAGCTTTAAATAAAGAAATCTGCTCATTCACGGGGCGCTGATTTTTCCAGTCCGAAATATCCAATCCGCACTCGCCTATAGCCACGACTTTTGGAGAAGATTTGGCTTGTTCTTCCAGCTTTTCCATAAGTTGCGGGATGTCGTCCCCGCGATGCTCGTGGGGAAAAATCGCCACAGTGGCGTAAACGGATTTGTACATCTGGGCGACTTCTATAGCCTCCGCGTTTTCTTTGAGCGATGTGCCGATGTTAATAAATCTAGTCACGCCACTAGCCTCCGCGTCCGCCAGGATTTTTTCTAAAACATCTTTGTGGCGCAGGTTTGGTAAGTGGCAGTGAGAGTCAATAAAGCTCATAGTCGGGGAAATAACGGATCCGTTGCTTTAATCGGTCGCGCGGAAAATTGGGCGACTATCTTTTGACTGGTTGACGGCATAAATGGCGCAAGTTTCCTGCCGATTTCCAGGACTTGCCTAGCTTCCCAACTTAAAATTTCCCTAGCTTTAGATTCGTCCGTAATTTTCCACGGTTCGGCTTCGTTTATGTGCTTGTCCACCGCTTTTATTTGATCCCATATATTTTGCAGAACGATGTCGACTCTAAATTGTTGAATAGGTTTAGCCCAATCTTCGTCCCAAAGTTTTTGATCGGTCGTCAGATCTTTGTCGGTCAAGGAAACACCCCACTTTTCGCACAATTTTGCTGTCCGCGCGACCAAATTTCCAAGTCCGTTAGCCAGGTCCGCGTTATAAATTTCCTCCAGCATTTTTAGCGAGATGTCAGCGTCGTCCAAAATGGGGCCGTGTTTAAGAATGTAATAGCGCACCGCGTCTGTGCCGTACTTGTTGACTAAATCTGAAGGTAAAATTACATTGCCGGTTGATTTACTGATTTTTTGACCATCCAAAGATAAAAAGGAGTGCACGCAAACCTGATCCGGAAGCCTAACGCCGGAGCTTTGTAACATGGCCGGCCACAGGAGGGTGTGCCAGCGCGCAATATCCTTACCGACAAAATGGATAATTTCTGTGTCCGCGTCCCAAAAACCTCTGGCGAGGCCTTCTGTGTAGTAATTAATTAGCGCGTCAAACCAAACATAAATAACTTGCTCCGGATCTACAGGGCAGTCGATTCCCCAACTTACTTTGTACTTTGGTCGGGTGACGGGGATATCGATGATGCCTTGGTCGATAAAACCCAGCATTTCCTTCTTTTTGCCTTCCGGCGTGATTTTTAAAATGTCGGACGAAATAAGCCCGCGTAAAAAATCCGCATACCTTGACCAACGGAAAAAGTAATTTTCTTCTTCTGTCTTTTGGATTTGCCTGGTTTTGTGATTTGGGCACCTGCCTTCTTGGTCGAGCTCCGAGAGGGTTTTGTAGGCCTCGCAGCCCTCGCAATACAGGCCTTGATAGGTCGACTTGTAGATGTCGCCGGCATCGTAAGACTTTTTAAAAAACGCTTGGGCGGTTTGCTTGTGGTCGGGGTCGGTGGTGCGGATGAATCTGTCGTACGAAATATTAAGACTGTCCAACTGGGCTTGATCTTTGTCGGAAATTTCTTGTACATGAGTGGCCACCTCCAAATTGCGCGCTTTTGCCGCTTTTTCATTGGTGGTGCCGTGCTCATCGGTGCCCACGGTAAAAAGTACTTTATCAGCGCCCAGTTTCCCGCGCCAAAAGCGCGCTACACTGTCGGCCAAAATCTTTTCGTACGCGTGACCAATGTGGATCACATCATTTGTGTAATCTATTGCGGTTGTAACAAAAACCTTGTTCTTCATTTGGATATTTTACCATCTTTGGTTTTGCTTGGTTATAATTTGGGTGTGGAACACATAGCAATTTTAAGAAAATCCAACTTTAAAAAGGGCGACAATATTTTGGGCGACATCTTAGCCGGCAGAAAAACTATTGAATCGCGCTGGTATGTCCACAAAGTAGCCCCGTGGGACAAGATCTTTGCAGGTGATACGGTTTATTTTAAAGAATCGGGCTGTCCAATCACGGCAAAGGCCCATGTTTCAAAAGTCTTGCAGTTTGACGCTCTAACTGCCGATAAAGTCCATGCGATTATTTCTGACTACGGTAAGCAAATCGCTCCCAATCTGCCGGAAGAGGAGTTTTTTCTTTGGGCAGAGAATCATGCGGACAAAAAATACTGCATTTTGATTTTTTTGGATGAAGTGCAGAAAATCCAGCCTTTTGACATAGACAAATCCGGCTTTGGCTCCGCCTCCGCTTGGTTGTGTGTGGGAAACATTGCTCGGGTTAGGATTTAGCTTTATAGTATCCCCATGCCCCAAGTATTTATGCGCTTTTCCGGTTTGGTCGCCATTGTAATTGCCTGGGTTTTTCTGATCGTTCCGGTTTTAGTCGCTAAGGCCGACTTTAGAAAAGAAACCGTGACTTCGGTTGCCGGGAAGTCAAAGCTGTTAAGATGTATTATCTCCGCTGGACTCATGGGGGGGGGCAAGTATGCAAGCCCTTTTTATCTTGTATTTGTCGGACAAATTATTGCCGGGTAGGTGGAATTTAGGCACCATTTTATATCTATCCTCTAATATGGCGACTATTCTTGTCGCGCTGGTGTTTTATGAAAAACACCCCAAACTACATGCTTTTTTGACCAGATATTACTTTTTTGCGTTGCCTCTGGCTTTGTTAGCTATTGGATCTATGCTCAAAAACCAATACCCGCCATTTTATGTGTTTACAATTTTAATCCTTGTTTTTTACGCTGTAGGCCAATTTGTTTTATTCAGAAAATATCGCACCGGAAATGTGTTGATGGAGGGTTGGGGTTTTATAATCTTGACGGTTTGGACTTTAGTAGCGACTTTTATAACAGCAGGCGCATGATTTCTTTGCGGAGCCAGAGTTTTTTGGTTTTGCCAATGTTGACGTCAAACTCCGCGTCCAAAACAGTTGTCAAAATGGCTTTCATATCGTCGTTAATTGCCACCAAATAGTTAAACCCCTCCGAAATACTCGGGCAAGTCAAAAAAGTATAAGGAATATCGCGCTCGGCCAGCACTTTTACAATCAAGTCATAATTTTTGTTAACAAAGTCCTCCGCGTTCCATAGTTCAAGCTGGGTAATAATATATTGCTTGCCGTTGATGCCCAAGGTCTTGGTATCGTTTGTCATGGAGCCTAAAGGGTCGTCCATAATGCCTCGGGAAACTTGGTCAAAATACTGCTCGCGCCAGTTTGACGGCAGAGTGATGCGGTTTGCAAGTTTCGCCAGCGCTTGCTTGTCTCTGGGTGAGGTAATTTGGGCCTGCAAATTTAAGGTGTTGGACAAAATTGCTGTGGCCAAAAGGTTGGCGCTTACCGGACTTATTTTGTCGGCCAAATTTGCCTTGACAAATTCCTCCCAAATTAGGGTTGCGCATGCGCCAATTAGCTGGATCCTTGCCTTGTCGCCCAGCTTTTTCTGCCAATAGTCCCCAAAGCCATGGCGGTGGTCGTAAATCTCAATCACTTTATCTTCCTGCACAAAACTAGCAAAATGACCGGGTTCGGAAACATCTACCAAAACATAATTGTACGACTTGGGATTGCCGGTTAGTTCTTTTTCTATAGTAAAGTCCCAGGCTTTTATCTCTTCCGTAACGCTTTCGTTAAGCGGACCCGGGAGGACGATTTTTGCCGGGCGATTTTGGAGATCGCACAGATTTTTGTAAGCCACAGCGCAAGCCAAGGCATCGATGTCGTTGTATTTTTGTCCCGCCGTAATAACAATCATCTTACTTGCGAACCTTCCTTGACCGGATCAATTATTTCTATTGGGTACGGCTTTGAGTCGTCAACCATCAGCATCATGCCCTGGCTCACACCTTGGCCCATTTTCCTCTCTGCCAGATTAACGACAAAAATATACATGCGGTCTTTGAAAAAATCGGGGTTGTGGTCTTTTTTAGTGCCGGCAAAAATCGTCCGTCGGCCGATTTCTGGTCCAAAGTCCACCACAAATTCTAAAAGCTTTTCGCTCCAATCGGGGGCTTTTGCTTCCACCACCCGCCCCACCCGAATGTCCAGCTTGTCAAAATCTGCGTAGGTTACCGTTTCTTTTGTCATACCTTCCATGCCTTTAAAGCCGTCTCCGCTTCTTTAGCGGAAAGTTTCTTTACCACAACACCCATCTGCACCATCACATAGTCGCCCACTTGCGCCGGCACATCGTCGCCCAAAAACGCCCGCCGGACCTCCTGCGGGTATGCCACCAGCGCCTCCCGCCCGTCAATCTGCTTAATTTTTCCCGGAATCGCCAAACACATGTATGCTATTATAAATCACATGGTCGCGCCCGCCAAAAAACTTGCTATCGGTTGGTTTTCTTTTACCTGCTCGGAGGACAGCACCATTCTTTTGACGGAGTTGCTAAATACTTATTTGGACGAATGGAAACACCTGATTGACTTTAAACACTTAAAAGCTCTTAAAACCAAAAATAGCATGGAAGGTTTGGATGTAGCATTTATTGAAGGTGCAATTTCTTCCGACAAGCAGGCTACAGAAGTCAAAAATATAAGGACCAATGCAAGATATGTGGTGGCTGTTGGTTCGTGCGCGTGCAATGGCGGGCCGTCCGCATCTAGAAACGCCTTGGTTCCCGACCACATTACAGAAAAAATCAAGGACTATATGAGCCGGTTTGACTACAGCGACAAAGTCAAAAAGTTGGAAGATGTTATTAAAGTGGACGAAAAAGTGGACGGTTGCCCCATGAATGTTAACGCTTTTATGGCGGTAATGTTTAAGTATCTTAAAGTTTTTGGCGTGGTGGAGGAGTCCGCGCAAAATTAGCCGGAGGACTTATGCACAGCGGGGAAATTACCATTGACAGCATCACCAAAATTGAAGGTACGGCGGGGCTTAAAGTTACGGTGGCGGACGGAAAAGTTTCGGATTTAAAGTTTATTATCAAGGATTACCGCCGGTTTTATACCGACACAGTTAAAGGCAAGCCCATTATAGCGACGCCAAGTTTTTTGTCGCGGATTTGCGGGACTTGCTCTGTGGCGCATTTGTTTGCTGCATTGGAGGCTATAGAGAAATCACAGGGAATTACACTGTCCCAGCAAACGCGGCTGCTTCGTCGGTTGGCTTATAACGGCCTGATGATTCGTGATCACGCTCTGCATCTGTACTTTTTTGTCCTGCCGGATGTGCTGGGGATTGACTCTATTTTGGACATTTCTGACGACCACGATGACCCAGGGCATGTGTTGTTGCACGATTCGTTTGATATTAAAAAGCTGGGTACCGATATTACGGATGTTGTGATTGGGGCGGCGATTCACGCGCCTTTTCCTACGGTGGGGGGCTTTTTGAAACTGCCGGATGAAAATAAGTTTCCGGAACTGATTGACAGGTTAGAGCAAATCCGGCCACAGGTTTTGCGGGGGATTAGGGCCTTTTTTGACTGGCATCAGCCTCCATTAGTCAGAAATTCCGACTATTTATGCCTAAAAAAAGATAATGATTTTAATTTTATTGACGGGGAAGTGGTAAATTCCACAGGTCTTCGCGTGCCGGAGGAGCAGTTTCACGACTTTTTAAAGTCGGTGGTTATTCCGTACTCGCAGTCTGAAGGCTATGTTTTTTCCGATGTCCATGAGGACTATTTGGTGGGAGCTCTGGCTAGGCTGAATTTAAATAAGGACAACTTAAACGCACGGACAAAGCAGGACGCGCAGGATTTTTTAGCAGTTTTCCCATCCAATAATGTTTACCACAACAATTTAGCGCAGGCTATAGAAATTTTGCATTGCGTGGACGATGCGCTGGACATTTTAAAGTCGATAAAGATAGATCCTAGCGAAAAACCTATTCGTATGCCACCACGGGCGGGTTTGGGCGTTGGCGTTGTGGAAGCTCCGCGGGGGATTTTGTACCACATGGCAAAAGTCGACCAAAAAGGCATTATCGAGGACTACGATGTGATTGTGCCTACCTCCCAAAACCAAATAAACATTGAAAACGACTTAAAAAAGTATTTTAACGACAATTTGTCCAAGGGCGAGGAGACGCTTAAACTTGAGGCGGAAAAAATCATTAGAGCTTACGACCCCTGCATGTCCTGCGCGACTAACTTTTTAAAGATTGAGTGGATACGGG
>CAZTSS010000019.1:0-9004 GCA_964616765.1 uncultured Candidatus Saccharibacteria bacterium | reverse complement strand
ATCTTAAGAGGCCCGTTTTTGTTGGACTCTTTTATTTGGTTAAGACCGTACTGTACAAGTCGTTTTTGCGCTTCGCTTTGCGAGAGTCCAAAAATTCCCTGGGGCATATTCCAAGTATACATAATTTGCATGCTGTTGACATTAAAGACGGGTTCGGGAATATGTGGTGCTTCCTTTTGGTGCTGTGTAAACCGCAATGTTATGAGCTTCGCAGACATCTTTAAAAACGGAATAATATACCACCAGCTCTCTGGCTCTTCGATGTTCGTCAGTTAACATCAAAGGCAGGCTCTCTGTTCGTGTTCTAAATTCACTTTCCCAAGTTGTTCGCCACCTTTCTAAATCGGTTTCTGGTACTTCGGTCGTTTGCATTGTCCGTAGCAACAAGTAACTAAGATCTCTAGCACCGACCATCTCTGCCACCTGCGCATGTGCGGTTTCTTGTGTGACTACAAGAGCAAGTAGATCTTGCGGACTAGGTGGAGACTCATTTGGATGTGAATGTAAAGTCATCAGCACGCGTTCGTTTTTTCCGGCAATCCACACATCCTTTGTAACTCCGCGAGCGGAATTAATCATCGCGCTTGCGCCAACCTCATTTGGGGTTCCAACATCGGGAGTGTTTTTTAGCAGTAATCGACCATCAACCCCAATTTTTAAAACTGTTGCTCTCTCTCTCTCTTATAGGGGTCAGCCGAAGTTGCAGTTTGCAGTCGTACGAGCTCCTGACCGATAGCTCCGGTTTCTATTGTTGTAGGTAAAGAGAATTCTGACGGGGGCAAATGGCTTTCCGCTTTTACAAGCTCTGCCTTGAAGTCTTCATAAGTCCATGTACCGCCAAGTTTTTCTGAAGGATCGGCAGGCATAAATCAGATTAAAGTAAAAAGAACGCCAAAATCAAAATGCCAACCAGCATGGCAGAATAAATCACCACGCCTTTTTTGTCGGGTTTGTTTTTAAAAGCCCAAAACCAGTCGTCCGAATTTTTAAACTCCAAATGTTGTTCTGCCAGCCGATACATGGAATTGACAAAAGCAGAAATTACCAACGCTTTGGCAAAATTGCTCGCGGTGGAAGACACTACCAAAATGCTAGCGCCCCCTAGCACCAACTGAAAGATGGCGCTATTTAGGGTTTTTTCCTTTAAATCGTTTTTATGGTAGTAAATGTAGCTTGCCAGACCCTTAAAGTCCTTGTGGTGGATGTAGCCCTGCACGGATTTAGAAAACTCGCTTGCGGGTTCCAAAAAATAGGCGTGGATGATGTAATCCAAGTCCAAAAAGAACGAACCGATTATTGCACCCAGCACCACTAGTGATATTTGGACGGGATTTTTTTGGACTGTTAAAGCCAAAATCGCCACGGACACAAACACTGCTAGCAGGAGCGGAAATTTATAAAGGTCCAAGAGCTTTTTAAGCATTGACTTTATAATAAATCAATCAGCTGGGATTGTCACCTGCTTGTGCTTCTTTGGTCCGGCGGACTTTTCTAAGTTCGGCAAGTTTCCACATAAACAGTTTGCCCAAACCTAGCTTTTTGTCCGTGTCTAAAACAAACGCCAGCGCCGAGTCCAGCAGTTTACGATCCTCCTCTTTTGCCAGTTTGATGTACAGCGTGCGGTGTTTTGCGTCGCGCAGTTTTTCTGCCAGCATGTTGCCGTACGCCTGATACTCGTGTTTGTTTCTAAAGTCGGAAATTACGCCTTTTTCTTTTAAAATGTCGGAAATTGACTGCATTTATTTGTTGACTTGGTCGTGCGCGATTTTGCCAACAACCGGAAGCTGGTATTCCTCTTTACTATAAGCCTTCCACATCAAAAAGAACCATAGGGCTACGCCCGCCACAGTCACAAGGGGCGACAAAATAAGTCCGATTAACACAACATACAAGCTTGCAGCAATGGCGGAAGCTCCGTACCAGACAAGTCCAAAAATTATGGACTGAAAAGCATGGAATCGCACAAATTTGTTTTCTTTTTCTGTTAGTAGGACCACAATGCCCATGACAAGCGGGATCGCATACGCTAGAGCTGCCAGAACATTGGGTTCAAGCTGTGGCTTGGTCGACTGGTTTTGGGTGTTTCCGGCATTTTCTTGGGTTGGGCTTGGTTGTGTTTGGTTTGTCTCTTCCATAACTTAAGTATAACACGAAACACCGAAAGCTGATTTAAAAAGCATCCCTTGATTATTAGAAAATACTTTGCTATAAAGTTTACAATAATTCCTGCCGTTGATAAGATGGCGGAACTTTCAATAAACCAAAAAGTTAAAGATTTTATCAAAGGCCTAGAGCAAGAGGCTAGGATTCGTGCCTTAAAGTCCTTGTTATTGTTGGAAAGTTGTGGCCACGAGCTTAGAGAACCCCATACTAAAAAGCTTACCGGTAAGTTGTTTGAATTAAGATCAAGAGGACGACAGGAAGTCAGACTCGTTTTTTGTTATAAAGATAACAAGATTTTTGTTCTGACCGGTTTTGTCAAGAAAACACAACAGACGCCTAGGGCAGAAATAGAGCGGGCTGAGAAAGAATACAAAGTGCTTGACATATAGCGTATATGTTATACCATTCCATTATGGATTACATACCACTGTCAAAACTAAAGGAGGAATTATTGAGCGATCCCCAAGCTAAAGCCGAGTATGATAGGCTTGAGCCCGAATTTGCGGCAATCGAAGCTATAATTCTCAAAAGAATAGAAAAAAAGATGACGCAAAAGGCTTTGGCGGAAAAGCTCCACACTAAACAAAGCGCGATTTCACGTCTGGAATCCGGGCTGTATAATCCGTCACTCGAATTTTTAAAGAGAGTAGCCAGGGCGTTAGGCTACAAACTTAGATTTACTTTAGAACCCGTGTAGTTTATGTCGCAAAATATAGTCAAAACTTGGCACAAAGAAATTGTCACCGACTTTGCCCGTCACAGCAAAGAAAAGTCAAAACATTTTGACCTGCCAAAATACCTGGGAACCAGCAATAAATTATACTCACTGAATAACGCCACAGAAAAGCAAATCGCTAAGGACTTTTTAAATCGGCACAAAGACATTACCGAGGCTCAATTTTTGGACCTGGTTAACGCGCTTTACGCGGGCGACTCCTTTAACGAGCGGACTTTTGGCACCAAACTGTTGGCTTACAAAAAGAAATATAAACCGCTTTTTACCCCCGCACGGGTTTATGGCTGGCTCGGCAAGCTTTCCGGCTGGTGTGAGGTGGACTCATTGTGTCAAAGCACTTTTACGGCGGACGACTTGTTGGCTGGCTGGGCTAGTTGGGGCAAAACTTTGGACAAACTATCGCGCGACAAAAGCATTTCCCGCAGGCGAGCGAGTTTGGTGTTGTTGTGCAAATCCGTCCGGGGAAGTTCCGATATACGACTTGCCGATATGGCTTTTGCCAATTTAGATCGACTTAAGGGTGAAAAAGACCTTTTGATCTCCAAGGCCGTTTCTTGGCTTTCGCGGGACTTAATAAAGCATCATCGCGCCCGCGTTTCCGACTTTATTTCTGCCAATCGCGATATTCTGCCCAAATTCGTCGTCAGGGAAGTCCAAAATAAACTGACTTTTGGTCGGAAGTCACTAGCAAAAATGTAATTTGTGTAGGTCACGAACTTTTGTGGTAAAATCCGCTCACGATGGATGTTAAAGCCTCTTTTTACCGCACATACGCAAATTTACCCATGGGGGTTAGAGGGGAAATAATTGCTGTGGTAGAAAATAACCCGTTGACGTGGAATTCATTAAGGATCGAGGTTGACAACGATACTCCAATAGCTAGAAAAGCGTTGGAAAATATGGTTAAAATGGGGATTTTGAGAAAGGAAGAAAAGTCCGATGTTGCAGAAAAATAATAATATTACGGACAGTGCGAACGATCAGGATATCAAACGCCTAGTGGTGGAGAGGGTTAAAGCAACATCTGGAAATATCCATATTCATGTCGGGTCCAATCAAGCTGTATTATCAAAAGAAGAGTTGCTCAAAAATATTGCAGGCGACACTCAAGTGGGACAGCAACTCGTCAAGCAACAACTCGCCTACATTCAAGCCACAGCCACAGGAGAAATTTACAAACTGCTACAAAATGACTAAATCCCTGTTAGTCACTCGTCCAAAGCACGACGAGACCACTTCGTACCTCTATTGCTGGGCTTCTCTGGTGATAGAACTTGCCAAGGCTAAAAATTATTCTGTGTATGATTTAGCTGAAGAAAGGGCAAATCCGGAACTTTTCACAAGTTATATTCAAAAGAACGATCCTGGTTTGGTGTTTTTTAACGGACACGGAAATCCCAAACAAATTGCTGGTCACCACGATATGGCGTTAGTCGAGTTGGGAAGAAACGAGGAGTTACTAAGAAATCGCATTGTGTACGCTTTAAGTTGTAGCACCGCCTCCTCCTTGGGAAAAGGTTGTGTGTCTAAGGGTACAACGGCATACATTGGTTACTCCAGCGAATATGTTTTAGCGACAAAAGCGGACTGTATTTCCAGACCTCTGCAGGATGATGTGGCAAAGTTATTTTTGGAACCGTCTAATTTAGTTATCTCGACTCTAATTAAGGGGAATACTCCACAAGAAGCCTACGACAGAGCAAAATCAGCCTTGATTAAGAATTTTAGATTTTCGCTTTCTAGCCTAGCATCTCATGAGCAACGGGAAGTAGCCCAATATTTGTGGGTGGACATTAATATCTTTACGCTACTGTAGTTTTTCTTTGCGACTTATGCAGAGCGATAATTTCCTTTAAGGTGGTGGTATCAGTGGGGGACTTGTCGTCCCTAAAGGTGATTAAACGGGGAAAACGTAGTGCATAGCCACTCGTATGAGTTTGCGAGACAGAAATCTCGTCGCCACCCAATTCCACCACAATGTGCGGTTTTACCCAAACATCTGGCGCTAAAATTTTGGGCGTGGATACATTTTTGGGCGACTCTTTGAGTTTTAACTTGTCGCACCGGTTTTTGAGTTCAACCCATTCTTCATCCCGTAACCCCGTCCCTACCTTGGTTAATGTAGTAAACTTTTGTTCTTTCTCGTCCCAAATCCCGCAAAGAAAGCCTCCAATGCCAAAAGTGGCTCGGTTTCCCCGGCCAAAATAATAACCCAGGACTACGCAGTCCACCGTGTCTTCTAGAATGTCGGTGTTGGAGCGTTTTAGTTTGATCCAGCTAAATTCCCTGGCGCCGGCGCGGTAAGGCGATTTGGGGTTTTTTATCATAATACCCTCTAAATTTTTTTCTTTGGACGACTCAAAAAACTCCCACAACTCCGCGGCCTCCGATGTTTCCACATGCGAAGCAATTTCTATAACGCCTTTGTTTTTGATTACCTTCTCTAAAAGCTCGTGTCTCCGAGTAAGTGGCAGAGTCGTAAGGTTTTTGCCGTCAAGGTACAACATGTCAAACACCACATATTTAAGCGGAATCTGCTTGGCGTACTCTCCAACATTGTGCTTGCGCTTTCTTTGCATCATGTCCTGAAAAGGAATATATTTTTCTGTTACAGGATCAAAGCCTATAGCCTCGCCGTCCAAAATTACACTATCTGCTTTAAGTTGCGCTAGCGCCGACTTTACGATGTCGGGAAATTGATAGGTATTTTCTTCCAGGTTACGGGTAAAGGTTTTTACCAGGATCTTCTCTCTATTAAAGTCAAAGAGGGCATTTTGATCCAAGGTGTTGTCCAAAGCCCGTTTTTTTCTGTCCAAATGAAGTTGAACTCGGGTTCCGTCTAGCTTATACTCCAGCCAGGCTTGGCCGGCCATTTTCTCTAAAATTTCCTTGGGATCGCTTAATCTTTGGGCTTTTTGCGACAGCACCGGCACGCCGGTTTCCAAATCGATAGCTTTTATTCCTTTAAGGCCTTTTTCTTTAATTATCTTGGCGATCAGGCCGATGTTGGGGTGCAGGTTATAGACTTCCTCAATTTCCCGGCTGGCGGATTTGTCGTGCGCTATTATTTTCGATAAAGCATCGATGATAGTCTGCTCGGTAAAGCCTAGTCTAGTGGTTCCGAGTACAATTCTTACGGTGAATTTTACGGCCTGGGGAGATAGCGTCGTTAGTAAATCCGCAAGTTTAGCAATTTTTCTATCCTGCGAGCCCGCACCTTCATCTTGAGCAAGTTCCAACAACTTTTGACGGATTTGCAGGACTGTTGCTTTGGGTTCAGTTCGATCTTTAGCAGTTTTCAAAGCCAAATTCATCGCCGTGTCGCCTAAATCTCCCAATTCCGAGTATAGTTTTTCCACATTATTGCTTTTCAAGCCGTAGCACAGTTCCAGAGACCGTACAACCATTTTGTCGGCCATGTTGAACCTAATCTGATCGTATGGTGGATTTAAGTACCCAAGGGAAAGAAAAATTGCCTGTTCCGTTTCTTCAGGAGTCAGTTCGTCAATAAGCTCTGCCAAAATTGCGGTAATCTCCAGGCGTTTGCTGGTTTGATTTAGTCTCTCAAGGTAATCACAAAACTTTCCGTAAGTCATACTATATAATGTCGTCCAAAATTAAGGTTTTCACAGGCTGCATGGTTCTAAATACCATGTCGTTGGTGATAAATAGATCACATGTATTAATCATAGCGGTAGCCATCTGAATAGCGTCAGGTATAGAGATATTATAATTTCTTCTTAATCCAGCTGTCGTATAGGCAATTTCATGATCGATCTTAGCGACGGTTAGATTGTTAACATTTGCAAAGAAGGCGGCTATATAATCGTATTTTGTAGTGTTAGTTCTTAGATCTTTCTTTGCTAGGGTTTCAATTAGGGACATTACGGATGTATATCCCAGATATTTACCGGTCTCCATCCCATCGATGAGTGAATACGAAATATTGTAGTAAATGGGGTTTTTCTCAACTGTATAGATAAAGACCATGGAATCTAAAAAGATCTTTGATCCCCTCGGTATGTTAGTCAAGAGGTCTGTTTGCCCATTCATTTCGCAAGTCCCTTACATATTTTGTACTTGCCCGCGGATTGTTACCCCAAGCGCCCTCTGCTATGCCGGAAATCACATCGACCCACTTTTGAACTTTGGGGTAGATGTTTATAACTTGTGGACTTTCTGTCCTAGCCATAACAATAAATTCTGAGCCACCCACAATGCCCATACTGTCGCGAACATTCTTGGGGATTGTAATCTGACCTTGGGAACTTATTTTTAATGTATTAGTCACCATGCTTTTAGTTTAGCAAGAAAACTAAAAGAAGTCAATGAAAAATAAAATCTATCGAATGTGACTATTCTGACAAAAATATGGTCTAAATATACGAGTAGGCAATCTCACAAAGGAGGCCACAATGCGCAGGCTAATCCTTTTCTGTGCCTTTTGCGCTGGATGGGTTGCCCACCGACGGTGGGTTAATATCATCCGTCAGTAACGCAGGAGGCCGGTATTACAAGCGGTGTTTTGAAACGCCAACTCCATAACACCGCTTGGTCTTTTAGTATCATTATTTGTATTGAGATATAATTCACTGATGGAAGATAGAGAACTAATTATCAGGTTTATTAAGGAGCAGAACGACGCTTATTTTGAGCAACTTTATGACCGATATGCAAATGTGATTTATGGCAGAATAACAGGCTATCTAGGAGATTCAACAGCTTCTAAAGATGTTGCACAGGAGGTATGGGTAAAAATATATTTCAATCTTAAGTCTTTTGAGTTCAGGTCAGCTTTTTCCACCTGGTTGTATAGAATTGTTACAAATGAGTGCATCAACTGGATAAGAGGCAAAAAAACAGCAATTCCGCTTGAGGATGTGGAAAACAAGATCGAAGACAATTCGCGGGAGGAGGAAACCGATCTAAACATCAATGTGACCAATCTACTCGACAAGGTGTCTAAAGAAGAAAGAGTCCTATTAATGCTAAAATATGTCGAGGGTTATAGTTACAAGGAGATCTCTAAAAGGCTTGATTTAAAGGAAAGCGCCGTTAAAATGCGGGTATTAAGAGCCAAATCAAAGATCGTTGAAAGTAAAGATCATGAATAGTAATACCGAAGAACAACTGATTAAAACGGGAGTTATGGAGACGATATCGCGAAATAAGCTTATGTTGGGCTTACTAGAAATGTTCCTTGTACTGCCGATTTATTTGTTTGATAGGTTATTAGGCGATAGAGGGTTCAGGAGATCCTAAATAATATGATAGACACATTAACAGAAGCTTTTAATAGTACATGGCGGACGATTTCTACAGTGTGGGTAAACATGTTGCTTGGTTTTACCGTTGTAGGTCTCGGGGCAGTGTTTTCTAAAATTGCCGCTCTGTTTTTTAGAAAGCTCGCAAATAAGATGGGTTTGGATAAGCTTTTTGAGTACTTACTAGGTGAGGTCATAAATCGCCATACAGGTATGAGATTAGTGCCGTCGTTGATAATCTCTAGTTTTGTGTACTTTTTGTTAACTCTCTTCTTTATAACAGTCGGGTTTAATATTATGGCTGTAAAGGGGTTGGATATTGCGCTTAATGATTTGGTTAATCTTGTACCAAAGCTTTTTGCTTGCGTTGTGTTAGTTCTAGCCAGCAGTTACGCGGGTGAGTATCTTAAAAAACTTATAATAGGTGGTTTGAGCAAATATAATGTTGAGTACCGGTACATACTTGGGAAAGTGGCGAAAGTTGCGACCGTTATGTTTGGACTTATTATTGCCACGAGGCAACTTGATTTTGGAATTGAGGTTCTATCGACAGCGATGGCCGTTTTGATAGTGATTGCTGTTTGTGCTGGCGTTTTTATACTAGCATATGGATTTAAAGATGCAGTTAGGGCTTTGGTAGGTGGATATTATGTAAGAAGGTATTATAAGCAGGGCGATACATTTACGATAAACGGAGAAAGTTTTTCTATCACTAAGATTGGGGATTTAAACACGATATTGCATTCTTCCGACAAAACCATCTCAATCCCCAACCAAAAAATCATTAAGGATGGGTTTACGCTTTGAGTTTGTACTTGGACGACTTGGTACTGCCGACTTT
>CAZTSS010000018.1:4648-9157 GCA_964616765.1 uncultured Candidatus Saccharibacteria bacterium | reverse complement strand
ATCCCGAGCAATTGGGTCAAACAAAAGGTCAACAGACCAATCAAAATCCGCAAGGCCAGTAGTTCTAGGTTTTGACAACTGCGGACTTAGAGTTATTATTCACGGCTACGGGCTTCGTAGCTGTGAATAAGTCCTGAAATAATTACTGTATTATGTCGTCAGGCACTTTTAATCTAACTTGAAAACAACTCGGTGTATGCGTTTACCTCTTTTTGATACCTTGAGCTCTCCCACATGTTTTTAATATCTAGGTAAAACTCTAAATAATCATACTTTGCTTTCTCCCAAGTTCCATAATCTGTTGTTAAATTTTCATAAGCACTCTTAGCTTCTGCCAACTTATCGGGATTCCAATTAGACGCAAGCACCATCATCTGCAAAATGACTTCTTCGTTTCTCTTTCCACAGTCAATAATTTTTCTGTGTAACTCTTCTTTTGTATCTCCTACATTAATCGACGAATCAGGAATGCTCTTTGACATTTTTACATAGGGAAAAAGACCTTTAATAAGTTTTCCGTATAATGCCCCAATTTGGGCGTTTTGATATACCAAACTGCCAAGTCCGCCTTTTTTAAGTTTCATTCTCTCAAGCACTTTTCTAGCCAGATAAGGGTGGTGGTGCTCTTCTAATCCTACCGGCACTATTATACCCTTTTTTCTGTCCCGTATTATCGGCAATATAATGTCAGACATTGTGTAGGTTCTACTCACCATTTTTGAAAAATCGTTTCCCAAAAGGTCCAGCCTCTTATACATCTCATTAGTGACTTCCCTGTTTTCCAATAGGTCGCTGGTACTTAATACACTAGAAACAAGAGAAAACACCCGCGAGTGATCGTGATAGTTATGTGTTCTAATCATACCGTTGTTTTCATCGAATCCCAGTTTTTTAATAAAAGATACAAATTGATGGGAGTTTGCTATAAGCTCGTTTAGTGGTTTTTGTCTTGAATTTAGGGCGCTTAATTCAGAAATGACTATATGGGTATAAATACCGGTTTGTTTTTGAAGTTCGAGGACTTTAAAAATGGAAGAAAGCGTACCGGCTGTTGGCGAGTTGGTGGGTCCAAATCCCGTCACGATAGCCAGCTCGGACGGTAGGATACTGTTGAAGACCTCAAGATTGTCAGAACACATATACTTTGAGTTCAATTCATTGTTTTTTCCGTAGCCATGTAACAGTAAATTATTTGGAAATTTGGTATACCTAAAACTGTCGATAATTTCGTCTAGTTTTTTATTCGAATACTCCAAATCTTTAAGAGCGTGGTTAAAGTCGTTTATGACTTCTTCGACCGACTTGTTTTGTTTTTTAGCAATGTTTCTTAACTCTTCATCCGACAAAACTGTATCGCTGTGCATAAGAGCGTCCCTTTCGTTTTAATTATGTGGTAAACCGCCAACACCCTAAATTTTGCTGTGACCCCTGGTCATGGCCTCGTAGACATAGTGCAGGGTTTCGTCGGCATTTTCTCTAGCAATTCTAGCACCTTTTTCTAGGACATCTGTGATATAAGATGGGTCGGACAAGACCTGCAACCTTCTTTGTTGAAAACCGTCTATAAAATCTACTGTGATTTCTGCAAATATTTTTTTGAAGTCACCCATTACAGACCGACCAGTCATATGTGCATCTACTATATCATCAATGAGTGCAACAACTTCCGGATCTTGGGCTAGTCCTCTTGCTAGTGCTATATGACTAGAAAGTGCAGGGCTCATGTTACCCGCAAAGGCTGTTTCGGCCTTCTTAATTTTCCTTCTTACTTCGCCTGGTGTATCAGTCAGAAAAATGGCGCCGTTAGGGTTTGTTTTACTCATTTTACCCTCTCCCACCAAAGACTGGATTCTTAGTGTTTCTACTTGTTGGACTTTGGGCATATATAAAGTCTGCCCATACTGCGTATTAAATCTTTTGGCAAGTAACCTGGCGACTTCTATATGGGGGACTTGATCCTCTCCGACAGGAACCTCTTTTGCCCTTTGCAACAAGATATCCGCCGCCATCATGACGGGGTAAGTTGCTAGTAATGCACTAGCGTTCTCGGCCTTCTGGTTATCTTTAAGCTTATCTTTTAGAGTAGGCACCCTCATAAGTTCTGCGAGGCTAATATGCCTCATTAGGTACAGTGTAAATTGACCGATTTGCGGAGCAATAGTAGATTGTACAAATATATCTGTTTGTTCGGGATTAAGCCCCAAGGCTATATAGTCTGCAACGACGCCTTTTGTAAACTGCATAGCCACTCCGGGCTCTTTATCAGTCATGGCGTGAAGGTCGGCCACAAAAACTAGAGGGCGTTTGCCTTGATTTTGTAATTCGACGATTGGAGCTACTGCTCCTACAAAATTAGCTACGGTTAAATCTCCTGTCGGACGGATGCCGGTAAATACTTCTACTTTCCACCCGAGCTCCTCGCCTTGTTCTGGGGCAGGAAAGCTTCCTTCGGCCGGCGCGCTTTTTTCCTCCCTGTCTGGATGGCTCATATATAACTATATTAGCAAAAAAATTATTACATCGAGCATAAAATTAAAGATCTTACTGCTCTGATAGCTGTTAAGTTTTACTTTCTCTCCTGCGAATTTAGATCAGCACCTTCTGCCAATCTAAGCACTTTGTCGATATTTCCTCCGTACAGCTCTACTACATCTAAAAATAACTTGAAGACCCGCCCCTCCTCAAGATTTTTCTTTGCCAGGATGTAACCTTCTTTCAGCGATTTAACCTTGCCCGACAAAAGTATAATTGGCGCCGCATTAATGCATATAGCATCCTTATGGCTTTCTAATCCAACACCGTTAAGCACCCTTACAGCCGCTCTGACATTATCAATTCGGTCTTCTTTTTCGGCCAAGCCTTTTAGGCTATAGCTTGGGTTAAAAGGAAACTCGTCTCTTATGTTGGCTGATATTTTCCGACGAACTTCACCGTTTTCCATACCTATCACATTGGCATACCCGGATATAGGAAACTCGTCCAAGTAATGTACCCCATCCTCGCTCGATGAGTAAACCAAAACATTTTTTAGCCCGTATTCCCTATACACCTCTAATGATAATTTAATATTGGGGTGTGATAGACCGTAAGAAAGGGCGTCAATTTCTATCGGGAAACTAAGTCCAGCTAAAGCAAAACTCATAGCATGTGGGGCGTAAAAAATACCTTTGTATACCTTAGCGAATTCGGGTGTAGTGTTTTCAATAGGGAAAAACGATATCCTTTTATCCTTAAGAATGCGTATTTTATCTACATCAGATATGTTTATATTCATTCCCATTATCTCTAAAAAATCCGACGATCCTGTCAGGGAGGAAGTTGCATGCGAACACGCCTTTGCAACATACGCCCCGCATGTAGCGGCAACGAAACAGGCAGGTGTTGTTATGTTTATTGTTTTAAAACCTTTTTTTCCACTTGATGCCACCCCAATCAGTCTATCGTTGTTAGGTAGGACAATAGTTGGTTTTGGTTTTTTCAATAAACCGTCCAAAGATAAAGCCGCATTTATTAGCCCTTTAACTTCACAGACAGACGGACCTTTAATCATTATCCCATTAAGCAGCATTGTAAAAAGACTTACTCTTTTCTGTAAGTCACTCATTTTTAGGATCTCCAACATGGCCTCTTCTGCTTCAAACTCGTCAATAGATAACCCGATATTTAACCTATACAAGGACTCGTAGGGCTCTTTATTACCAACATAACCAGACAAAATGCTGTTTATAATCTGCTTCATCTTCAAGTTATTGCAGTATAGGTAATTATAGAAAGTTAATCAAGCGAGATGTGGGTTTGGTGTTTGACACAAATAAGACGACTCATTATTATTTCTATAGTAATTTGGCAAATGATAAATGAAAAAAGAATATAACGCTGTATTAGAATTGGTAAAATATAACGGCAAGACAAGTAGTCGGCTACTTCAGGTCTTAGAAGACAAGGACATAAATTGGATTGAGGTTTTAGGGTATTTATGTTACCACCGAGTTGCAGGCCTTGCGTACGAGGTTGTTAATTCTGCCGATGTACGAAAATTAGACTTCCCTGTTTATTTTACTTTATATATGGTGCATCAGGCGCAAAGTATAAGAACACAATTACAAAAAAAGTATATCGAAAGCATCGCCATAAAGTTGCGTGAATCCGGAACCGAGCATGTGTTTTTGAAGGGTTCTGTTCTATCAAGTACAATCTACCCTTTAGGTGCTAGAGCGTTTAACGATCTAGATATTCTGGTTTCTAAGAGATCTACTCCGGACATTACAAAGATTCTAAAAGATTTGGGTTTTGTTCAGGGTAAATTTGACTACACAAGGAATACCATCGATGAATTTGAGCAAAGTGCGATTGTTAACAGCTTAAACAATCTGGGTGAGTTGGCGCCATTTGTAAAACTCGTAGGCGAAACGACTCTTATAACAATAGATGTCGATGTTAATTTTTCGTTGGATTGGATATCCAATTGTGATGACGAGACCGTGGATTATTTTTTGAAAAATAGAACTA
>CAZTSS010000018.1:0-4638 GCA_964616765.1 uncultured Candidatus Saccharibacteria bacterium | reverse complement strand
CCCCATCGACGACGCTTTCAAAGTCTGCTCCCTAAAGGAAGAACACTTATTTATACACCTGTGCGCCCATTTCTATAAAGAGGCTATTTTATTAGACATAGTAAGAAAAAGGAAGGTACTAGATTTATACAAACTTGTAGATATCTATACTTTTATCCAATTCTATTTTGAAGACATTGACATAAACAAAATATTTACGGACTCAAGGAGGCTTGGACTTGATAATCAAGTATTCTATGCACTAAATTACACTACGCAAATTTTTCCAGAAATATTAATCATAAATAATGTTAAATTGCTGTATCAGAGGTATAGTTACCTAAGTGGTAGCATCATGTCTATAATTCAGGACCAATACAATCCTGAAATTAAACTGGAAGACGGGGGTACTTTGATCGATAGACTATTCTCATACGACATTATTAAAAGGTATAAGTAGATATTAAAGATATATGACCGATTTAACAAAACAGTTATCTGGAATTTTTGAAGATAGCGTACAATCTATAGTCGCGAGTAAAGTAGCCAGATCGAGCTCCTTAATTAGCAACAACCTGATAACACACATAATTTGTAGCTACGACCTCTGTTCCGACCACTTGGTGGGATTTAGCGACTCGTTCAACAACTTGTTAAAACCTCCAAGGGAAGATGGTCAAAAAACGACTATCGATGCGTATATTATAGAAAACGAGCGCGTCTTTCAAGAAGTGGAGTCTATATTTCTGCATACAGAATGGTCTACAAATCGGCCAGTGGATGAATTTAATATAGCAACCAGTAACACCTCCGGCTCTAAATGTACAAAGGACGGTAAGTTTTACATTATCAAATGCTATGATCATTTTTACTACATCTACCACAAAGAATCTAACCGGTGCTTGATGGTTGTTAAGGATGAGAAAAAAGCTTTGACCATGGTTAACATTTTGTTACTGACACCCTACTTGTTATATGGCGACCTTTACGCGGTTCATGGCGGTTTAGTGAGTGATGGGAAAAATAACATCCTTTTAACCAACTCGTCGTTGGGAGGAAAAACAACCCTCTCTATATTGTTTTTAGAGAAAGGGTGGAGAATTGTTACAGAAGAAACCACATATATAACAAAACATGGAGACATACTTAACTACAACATAAGAAATTATTTCAATATCAGGGTTGGCACATACCTAGAATTTAAGGACTTTTTTGTAAAAAACGGTATTGTTAACACTCCGTTTTTAGCTATGAGCCACCTGAAAAAAGACGAACTATTTGAACTAGGCAAGAGTGAACAAATGTCCATAGATTTTGATGCTTTACCCAAGCCAGAGATAAATGCGGTATTTAGTCAGATAACTCATGTCTTGAGAGTTTCTATCGATAAGAATAAAGACGGTGTTTATATAGAGAAACTGAATCCAGCAGAAAGCGTCGACAGGTTTTTGGAAATGAGTCTTGCTCCTACAGTATTACTTTTTAAAAGTCTGATTGGTATAACTAATTTGAGAAAAAGTGAAAGGAGAGACGAATTAACGCGAATTTTTAAGGATGCAAAAAGCTACTCGGTTTTGTCTGGTTTTGACTATAGGAAGAATTTTGACTTTTTGATTCGGGAGATAGGTTTATAGAGAAACGAAAACAAAACGCTAGTTTATAGCAATCTTCCAGACGCCTTTTTCCAAAAAGGCGTCTATAGTTTGCCGGTGCGCCTTATTTAACATATTTATATAGGAAAGCTTGTTGGTTTTTGCGTAATCGCTTAATAAAACAATGGTTTTTCCTTCCAAGTAGGCCAGGCGATTGTGATAACTGTTGGACAAAGCTCTTGCAACAATATCCTCCATGGTTTTTGTGCCACCCATAAGATCAAACTCATTAAAGGCTTTATAGTACAATTGGCGTTCAATAAATTTTATATTAATAGGCACATAGCCCTCGCGGATAAGCAAATAATTGTTTAGCACTCTGCCGATTCTGCCGTTACCGTCTATGAATGGGTGTATGTGTTCAAATACCAAATGAAATTTGGCAATTCTGGAAATTATCGGCAAATGAGCTGTTGCGTTGTAGTCACCAAGCATCAAAGTCAGCAAATTGACTACTTTTTCCGGCGCGGGTGCAACATAACTTCCTACCCGTACATAATCTCCGGTTTGTCTAAATCTGCCGGCGATGTCCGTTCTGATATTAGTCATCAGCATGTTATGCAATGTTTTAATAACATCCAAAGTCAGTTCTTGTTCTTTGGCTTTTTTATCTATATACTCCACAACCCGTGCCAAATTCTTAGCTTCAAAAATCTCGCGTTCGGTGATAAATCTGTCCAAATCAATCTCTAATAGTATTTTCTCGGTTTCCTCTAGGGTCAGAGTGCTGTTTTCTATGGCGTTGGAGTTGTACACTTGCTCGGCGACTTCGGTCTCGTTTATTAAGGTTATTAGGGATTCTTTACCCGGCAAAGCTTGGTAATACCGCTGTCTAAGAGCGACGATGTTTGTTGATGCTTTTAGTGGCTTGGACATGGTGACATTATATCCATTTGTTAACGGTTATGTCAAGGATAATCGTGAATTACTCAAAATTTCATCCGTTTATTGTGGTTATGATTCTTTTAACCGTTAATAGTTTTAGGTTACTCGCGTATTTCAAGTCTATCAACCCCGTAATCTTCTAATTCTTTTGACCACTTAGCTTGGTGTTCCAGAAGCTCGGTAAAAAATTGCTCTCTGGTTAACGACTTTATTTTCCCTTTAGGGTACTTTTTGTGCACATCGCGTAACGCGAGATGGCTGGTTAGCTCGTCCCAAAATATTTCATTGTCGTAGTAATCGGAGTATTCATGAATTTTTTCATCTTCCTCAAAATCCGCGGAAGCACTGCAGCTCCCACCCGAATCGTCAAAAGACGCTTCTGCGTACTTGTCGTAACCAAACATTGGCGCGTGGGTAAATATGTAAGATTCCAGTTCCTCAAAATCCTTGTGGTAATCAGTACCTCTACAGGCGTTTGCCACCCAGGTTCCAAGGTAGACGGTTTTTAATAGGGTCAAAAACTGTTGACGGGTAAAGGCGACAACTTTTACACCTTTATCGTTTGTTTTGGAGGTGGCTTCTTTTACCAGTCGATCTTTAAGTGTTGACTTTAGGACTTTGTGGGTTTTGAGCAGGCCCTCATCTTTTAGTACCCATAAATCGTCGACGATGTTTTCTACTAGGCCTTTTTCCCCCATAGCGTGGAGTATTTTGAGCGATTTAGCCTCGCCTATATCCAGGTTGTGTCTAAGGCTCTTTATAGTAACAAACCCTTTTTGAACGACAATCTCTAACGCTTTGTCGTATTCTCGGGTGCTGAAACCTTTTTGGTCATTTTCGTCCGACATATCGATATTAAGCTATAACTAAATTATAACCCATCTAGTCAAGTTAGCTTTGCATTTCTGGTCGGGGTGGGCGGACTCGAACCGCCGACCTCACGGTCCCAAACCGCGCACTCTAGCCAACTGAGCTACACCCCGTAACAGCTTGTCCGGTTGATTTTATCAGCTTTTGGGTGTAATTGGAAACGCCAGGTAAAAAGTGCTGCCGGAGTTTTCTTTGCTCTCAAACCAAACTCTGCCCCCATGCTCGTCGGCTACCCATTTTACAAAATACAGCCCCAAGCCGTTGCCGTCCGTTAAAGTTGTGTTGGCGTTAGAGGCCCTAAAAAATCTATCAAAAATATGCTTCTGATCATTAATAGGAATGCCTATACCTGTGTCTGCCACACTTAAAATCACCTCTGCCTTCTCCAGTTTTGTCGTTATGGTAATCCGACCATTTTGTGGTGTGTATTTAGCTGCATTGGAAATCAAATTTCCTACTGCCTCGGTAACAAGTTTTGGATCCACCAAAAGTTCAGGCAGGTCGCTTTGGTAGTTTTCCGCCAACACAGTTCCTCTGTCGGCTATGTGTTGACTATGAGTAGCGACAGCTGTTTTGACCAGTTGATTAAAGTTAATCCGCTCTGGTGCAACATTTATCTTTTTTGCCTCAATGCGTGAGACACTAAGAAGCGAATTTACCAGCTTGATAAGTCGCTCGTTTTCTGTTTGGACTTTTTGGACGACTTCTTTTTGGTCGGCCGTGAGTTTAGAAACATCTTCCTGCCAAAACAACTCGCACAGCCATTTTATGGACGACAGTGGCGTTCTAAGCTGGTGAGAGGCTAAAGAAATAAATTCGCTTTTTACTTTGTCGATCTCTTTAATATAGGTAATATCCCGCTCGATGCCTACAAAAAACTCAATCTGCCCCGTGGTGTCTAAAACGGGTGTGATGTTTAGCTCTGCATAGTAAGTCTCACCGCTTTTCTTTTTATTTATTAGCTCGGCGCTAAATGGTTGTTTCTGACCGGAAATTCGGTTCCACAGGGTGGTGTAAAAGTCTTTGTCCATCAGTCCACCCCAGAGTTTACCAGCCTTTGTACCAATAAGCTCCGAGGATGAGAAGCCGGTGGTTTTTTCCACACCGTCGTTGGCGTAAAGGACAATGCCTTGCGGATCGGTAAAGATAATCTGGCTTTCGGTTTTTTCCACGGCTTTTTTAAATCTTTCTAAGACCGTTTCAAACATTTTTTGATTGGTGATGTCAGTCAGAGTTCCAAGGTAGCCGGTTA
>CAZTSS010000017.1:0-9627 GCA_964616765.1 uncultured Candidatus Saccharibacteria bacterium | reverse complement strand
ACCGGCATTCCTCTGCCTTTTATTTCCTACGGCGGTTCGTCTATGGTTTTCTCCCTTGTCGCGTTGGGTTTAATTTCCAACATTTACCGCCGTCAGTCGGACTAGGTCTCCACGAATCCCATATTTATGGACCTAGGTTTGGTGGTAAAATACCCATGTGAAGATTTACTGCATCACATCCCAACCAGCTTTGTTGCAGACTCATGTAAAAAGATTGCAGGATCTGGGCGAATTTGTAGTAATAAACGGATCACAACTTACAGACGAAGAAGTTATTAATAAGGCAGGTGATGCCGATATTTTAATCGCAGGCTCTTCTGGCATTAAGAAACTGTCGCAAAGCATCATTAACGGTCTTCCGAAGTTAAAATTTATAGCTCTTTTAACCGTAGGCAGTGCTTGGGTAGATGTTGCCCATGCAAGAGAAAAAGGCATCTTAGTCAGTAATATCAAGGGTGCCAATTCAGAATCTGTTGCAGAGCATACCTGGGGGATGATACTAGATTTATCCAAGAGGATTACAGAATTCGATAGGGATGTAAGAATCAAGGGTGCCTACGCTTTTGGTTTATATAAAGGCAGAGAAGTATATGGAAAAACCATCGGAATAGTTGGGCTAGGGGATATTGGCAAGAAAGTCGCTAGAATTGCTTCAGGGTTTGGCATGAGAGTATTGGGAAGTAATAAAAGCGGTAAGTTGGTTGATGGGGTAAAAGTTGTGCCGTTGAACCAGCTAATATCAGAAAGCGATGTTATTGCCCTTTGTCTTCCGCTTACAGAAGAGACACGAAATTTAATTTCTTTGGAAGAAATCAGTAAAATGAAGGAAGGTGCGATTTTGGTTAACTGCTCTATGGAGGGTATTGTCGACAAGTTGGCGGTTATTAAAGGTCTTGAAAGTAAAAAGCTGTTCGGTTACGGAATAGAAACTGACATAATGAAGCCCGTACCGGCAGATGATCCATACCTAAAATTTCCGAATGTCGTTGTTACTCCACACAACGCTTTTAATACAGTAGAAGCAGATATTAAGTCGTATGACTTGATGGTAGATAATATTGAGGCTTTTGTTGCCGGTAAGCCTAAAAATTTGGTTTGATTGAGAGGACATTGTGAAAGCGCTTTTTACTGCAAGCATTTTTAAAGACGAGCACACCAAGTTACTACACGATATGGGATTGGAGTTGACTTGTGCAAGAGGGGACTTATCGGAACAGGAGCTAGTCGACATGTTAGGCGACTACGAAATCTATATTCTTGGAGGTCATGAAAAGGCCACGGCTAAAATAGTTAATTCTCCCAAACTCAAACTCATCTGCTTTCTGGGCACAGGTTACGAGAGCCATGTCGATGTAAAAACAGCTAACGCGAGAGGTATTCCTGTAACTTATACGCCCAACGCAAATGCGTACACCGTGGCGGAATTTACAGCGGGTTTGATTTTGGCAGTTGTTAAAAATATACCCTTCTTGTCGACTAAGACAAAACAGGGTGTGTGGGGAAATTATGTTTTACCTTTATTGGCTGGAAAAAATCTTGGTATTGTGGGCATGGGGGCGATAGGATCTAAAGTTGCTCGGATAATGAAAAACGGCTTTGGCATGAATATTTTGTATACAAGTTTGTCGCAAAAGCCGGAACTTGAGCTTGATTTGGGGGCTAAAAAATTAGACTTGGATGAACTAATACGACTTTCTGATGTGGTGTCTCTGCATGTCAAAACAACCGAAAAAACCAAGGGAATGATCGGTGAGCGGGAGCTGGCTTTGTTTAAACCTAATTCTTATCTTGTAAACACCGCAAGAGCAGAAATTGTTGACGGCAAAGCTTTATACAATGCTTTGATTTCAGACAAACTAGTCAGAGCAGGTTTTGATGTTTATTACAGCGAGCCAGTACCGTCCTCAGAAAACGACCCGTATGGACTAATGAGTCTTGGAGAAGACAAGTTTATTTTATCTCCGCACACAGCGTATTCGTCCAGTGAAGCAGAGTCAGAGATGGCCAAAATGCTTATGGACAGCATAACCGATTTTCTAGAAGGTCGGTCGGTGAGGCATTTGGTTCCGGCTAGTGAGGTTTAGATGCTTAAGGTCTTTGTAATGTGTATACCAGATTAAATATGTTTAACTAGCACAGAAAGGAAATTATGAAATATCGTATATTAGGTGAAACAAATTTAAAAGTTGCTGAGATCGGGATGGGGACTTGGCAGTTAGCGAACGATCCAGAAATGTGGGTCGGTGGAGATCTTGAGGAAAGTCTAAGAGCTTTACACAGATATATTGAGTTGGGCGGAAATTTTATTGATACTGCTTGGGTTTATGGCTACGACGAGCACGATAAAGATCTTCCAACCGCGGAATCTTTGATCGGTAGGTTTCTTAAAGAGTCGGGTAAAAGAGATGATTTAGTCATTGCCTCAAAAGTAGCACCTAAGAATTGGAGTTGGCCCGCGTTTAAAAACACACCAATTTCTGATGTTTTTCCCAAAGAGTATATTATTAAACTTGTTGACGAATCACTTACAAGGTTGGGGATCGACTATGTCGACTTGATGCAGTTTCATGTGTGGCAGGACGACTGGGCGGGAGAAGATGAGTGGAAGGAAGTCGTGTCCGACCTGGTAAGTCAAGGAAAAGTTAGGTTTTGGGGTATTTCGGTTAACGATTATCAGCCCAGTAATTGTCTTAAAACTTTGGACACAGGTCTTATTACTACCGTTCAGTTTATTTTTAACATTTTTCACCAAAAACCTACAGAAAAGTTACTGCCATACGCAAAAGCTCACGACATTGGGCTAATTGCCCGCGTACCTTTAGATGAGGGTGGATTAGTTGGAAAATGGGAACAAGGTCATACTTTTGCGGAGGGAGATTTTAGAAACAAGTACTTTTCTCCGCAAAGGTTAGCCGAATTATTGGTTAGGACGAGTGAGTTAAAGAAGCTTTTGGACGGTGAGGCTTCAACGCTCTTGGAGTTAGCCTTAAGATTTATACTTTCTTTTGACGAAGTTACTACCACGATTCCTGGGATGAGGCGTGTGCCTTATGTGGAGACTAATGTGGGGTTTTCAGACGGTAGAAAGTTCAGTCCAGAGCTGATGGAAAAGCTAAAGCAATATACATGGGAGAGGAACTTTTATTCTGGTCACGATCCTTGGTTAGAGAATTCGGATTTTGTGGAGAGATAGGTAAGGGGGTCGACATCGACGCTCTTAAACCCGTCGATTTCGACGGGTTTAGGCTCTAATGTTATGGAAAACCATAAGATTAGATTTAGAGTCAAAAAAGGGTTTAATACTTAGCTCTTGTGACGAAAAGAGATCTTGTTGTTATAACGGGATTTTAGGAAGATATTATGTAGGTTAGAGTGGGGAAAAGCTTGTGACGAAAAGCTTAAGACCATTTTCCCGGCGTCGGGAAAATGGTTTGTGTCTGTTGTATCTAGTAAATATTTAACTGCCCGAAAGGATGGTTTTATGGAAATAGAACTTATTAAACAACTTACAGGCAATTTTGAAAGCCATGTCAAGAAGACATCGGATGGTGTTGAATTTTGGTTAGCGAGAGATTTGCAGGGTCTGCTGGGTTATACAAAATGGGATAACTTTCTGACTGCTGTTGATAAAGCTAAAATCTCTTGCGAGAAATCGAGACAGGCGGTATCCGATCATTTTATTGAGGCTAGTCGTCAGGAAGAAATTGGCTCCGGAGCTGTGAGGGAATTAGCGGATGTAATGCTCACAAGGTATGCGTGCTATCTAATCGCTCAAAATGGCGATCCCAGAAAGCCGGAAATTGCTTTTGCCCAAACCTATTTTGCCGTCCAGACCAGAAAGCTGGAGTTAATTGAGCAACGCATCAGTCAGTCGGAGCGATTAACGGCCAGGAAAAAGCTAGCAGAAACAGAAAAAGAGTTGTCCAAGGTGATTTTTGACCAAACAGGCAGTGAGAAGAACTTTGGGGTTATTAGGAGCAAGGGCGACAGGGCGCTTTTTGGCTATTCAACAGAGCAGATGAAGGGCAAATGGAAGGTTCCGCAGGGTCGCGCGCTGGCGGATTATGCGCCAACCATAATTTTAAAGGCTAAGGATTTTGCAACGGAAATTACCATTTTTAACGCCAAAGCCAAAAAACTCAAGGTTGAGCCGGCAATTTCCAGCGAACATGTAAAAAATAATCGGAGTGTGCGCAAGGCTTTACTCGAGCGAGGTATCAGACCAGAAACTTTGCCTCCAGAGGAAGATGTGAAAATATTAGGGAGAAAATTGCAGTCGGAAGGTTTAAAAAGCCTTGGCGGAGTAAAAATTAAAGAAAGGAGCAGATGATTAAAGCAATTTGTTTTGACCTTGATGGCGTGTACTTTCTAAATGGAAAGTCAAATTTTATTAAGGCGTTGATCAATCTAGGTGTATCGGAGGACGAGGCCAAGCGGGTGTTTTTAAAATCGGACGAAATGAACGCTTGTTACAAACTTGGCAAGATGACCGACGATGACTATTGGATCTGGGCGCTAAAGGAGTGGAAATTGCAACTGTCAGTTTCAGAAATCATCGATCTCCTAATAAAAGGTTATGAGACAAATCCGGATGCGGTTGACTATGTCAAAAAAGTGCGACAAGTGGGGTACAAAACGGTAATTTGCTCAAATAACTTTCCCGCCCGAATTAACGGTTTGCAACAAAGGTTCGGTTTTTTGGACGACTTTGATGTGGTTGTATTATCCTATGAGGTAGGGGTTGCAAAGCCAGATAAAGGAATTTTTGAGGCGCTGGTGAGGAGATCGGGGGTAGAACCCAGTGAGTTAGTTTATTCGGATGACGATGAATCCAAGATGACTGGGGCCAAGGAGCTAGGGATTAACACATTTTTATACACCGATTTTCCTGCGTTTGTAAAGCATTTGGAAAGTTTGGGAGTATCGATATGATAACTACGAACACAATCTCCAGGGTAAAGGAAATGGCTTACACTGACTCCAGAGAAAACGGAGCACCGTCGATATTTCAGATTGATTACGCTACAGAAGTTGCCATAAGATTAGCCGATTTATTGGGGGCAGATAGAAGAATCTGTCAAACTGGGGCGTATTTGATGGACTGTGCTTTAGGCACTGCTTACAGACGAGGTGTGCTGGATCAACATGTAGCCATGTCCCATAAAAAAGCAGAGGATTTTCTTAACTCGGTGGTAGATGTTACGGAAGCAGATAGGAAAAACATCCTAAATTGCGTGTTAGAACATCACGGAGTGGGTAAATTCTCATCCTTGGAGTCAGAAATTGTTTGCAATGCAGATTGTTATAAATTTCTTTCGGTAAAAGGCGTGGTTGGTGGGATTATGCACATGCGGGATATGGAGGTAGACCAAGTAGTTCAGATTTTTGAAGCCAAGGCTGTAGAGAAATGGGGAGCATTAAGTCTAGATGTTTGCAAGCAGGAACTGAAAAATCAATACGAGAATATAAGTGGATTTTTGGGATCTTATACAGGCGAATAATGGTTAAAAGCTTTTTGAGGATTTTTAGGTATTGATATGGGTACAAAAATTAAAGAAGGGAAATAGATTTAGATGATCAAATCATTGCAATTGTTGGACGATTTGAAGGTAATAACCAGCCACTATTGTCAGGTTAGAGATGGCGTTGAAGTGTGGCGAGTCGTACTAAGTTTTATCAGCGACTACCCTGATAGAAACAGGCTTGTCAAAGAGTACTATGTGTGGGTTACGGGCGACTATTTAAACCAGAAGGAGCGGACAGTACCCAACATAGATTCGGCTGTAGATTTTGCAATAAGGGTGGCACAGAAAAGATTTGTAGAGTCTGGTAATCAAGTACCGATTGAGAACGGTATATCCTGTAGTTTGGAGGACGGCGAGTTGATAGTGAACCCTAGATCTTTTGTCCATCCATTGGAGAAAGTACAATGAGCGCTTCTGCTCTCTACATTTTCATTGATGAGTCTGGGAATTTTGATTTCAGTCCATCTGGCACTAAAAATTTTGTGTTAACTGCAGTTAGCAGTCTCTCGCCCCTAAAATATCGAGGCAGTTTCCAGGAATTTAAATATCAGCTATTGTGTTCTGGGGTTGACGAAGAATGTTTTCATGCCACAGAGGATACTCAGCTGGTGAGGGACAATGTTTACGGCTTAATACATGTGCTCGGGGATTTACATATCGATTCTGTAATCGCCCAAAAGAACAAAGCTAATCCCAGCCTTTATACTGAGTATCATGAAAAGACCGGCAAGATAATAAAAACATCTTCAGGTGTGGAATTCTACAGAATAGTTTGTCAAAATCTACTGCAGTATATTTTACGAAGATATGACCGTAGCAATATACAAAAAATAGTCATCGTGCTAGACGCATTGTTTACTCATAATAAAAAGCAATTAATTCTAAAATCCTTAAAGGTTTATCTAAAAAAGCATTTTGGCAAGCCCTGTTATGTATATTTTCATCAATCCAAATCGGATATAAATTGTCAGATAGCCGATTACTGCGGTTGGGCGTTGTATGTAAAACACGAGAGGCAGGAACCAAGACCGTACAAACAGATACAAGATAAAATTATTAGTGAGTTTTTGATATTTGGAAGGGGCAGGACTGAATATTACGAGTATAAAAATTGACCTGCTTAGCTATCCAGATGGAAGAGTCCGGGGACTCTTATCACTAAGCAGGTACCTTTAATAGGATTATACTATATGGTAGTAAAAGAATCAACAAGAGCTTTTAAGATCGTTATTACAGGAGGACATCATAGTAGCGCGTTACCGGTGATTAAGAAGTTACGGGAAAGCTACCCGCAGGCGGAGTTAATTTGGTTTGGGCATAAATTTTCCGCGCAAGGCGACAAAAATCCTACACTGGAATTTCACGAGATTACCGCGCTAGGACTGATGTTTTACCATATACACGCCGGAAAATTTTATCGCACGTTTAATCTAAGGCGGTTGGCAAAGATTCCGTTGGGGTTTTTTCAGTGCTTGAGACTGTTAATCAAGCTAAAACCTGACGCGATCTTATCTTTTGGTGGTTATATCGCAGTTCCTACAGTTTTTGCCGGTCGACTTTTAGGAATTCCCGCCGTTACGCACGAACAGACGGTGGTTGCCGGCTGGGCTAATCGGCTGATTTCCAAAGTCGCCCAAAAAGTCCTAATTTCCTGGCAGGAGTCAGCAAACTATTTTCCCAAGGAGAAAATCGTTTTTGTGGGTTTGCCGTTGCGCAAGGAAATTTTTGAGGTAAAGTCCAACAACTTTGTCTTTGATAATGATTTGCCAACAATTTACATTACAACGGGAAAAATCGGTTCCCATATTATAAATAAGGTGGTGGGGGACTGTTTGGACGACTTATTAGGTTTTTGTAACATCATTCATCAATGTGGGGATAATTCCGTTTTTAATGATTTTGATGCGCTAAGTAAGCTATTTACCGAGATTGAAGGGGGTCGGGGAGGACTTAGTGAGCAGATGCCCGCCCCACAAGAGTCGCCTGGGGTTTATTACCTGCGCAAATTTGTCCTTGAGGATGAAATCGGCGAAGCCTACGGCAAAGCCGACTTGGTGGTTTCCAGATCCGGCGCGCATACCACAGCGGAACTATTGGCGCTCAATAAGAGGTGCATTTTAATCCCCATTCCCTGGGTGTCGCACAACGAGCAATACCAAAACGCCAAGCTGTTGGTTGACGCGGGTCTGGGGGTGATATTGCCGGAAAAGGAATTATCGGCACAAACGCTGCTAAAGCAAATCAAAGAGATGTTGGTCGACAGGGTCAAATCTAGCGAACCGCAGGTGGGGGAGAAAATTAGGTTGCAGGAGGATGTTGCGCGTGAGAAAACACAGGACCCGGCGGAGTTAATTGTCGACCAGCTACTTGCGGTACTGACTAAGTCCAAAAAGTGTAAGCTAACTACATGAACCGGAAATCTGCCTCCACCTTAATTTACTTTTCCGAACGCACCCGCAGGAGAAACTTAGTCAAAAAACCAAAGCACATAAATAGGGAAAAACGGCGTGCAACGCTAAAACATATAGTTTTGGGGCTTTTGACTTTGGCAACCATTGGTTTTGGAATTTGGGCGTATGTTAAGTACAAGCCGTTTGACATCGTAAGAACCCAAATTGATGGTGCGCAAAGATTCATCAACAGGCAGGATGTTAAAAATATTGTCGATCAGCAGGTTTTGGGAAAAAATTGTCTGACTCTTGATACTAACGCCTTGGAAAAAACCATCGAGGCGACTTTTTTGGCGGCTAAATCGGTAAAGGCCACAAGAATCTTGCCAAACGCTCTTAAAGTCCAACTTACCGAACGCGTGCCCATTGCGCTAATTCAGGACGACGAGTTTTATTTTGTTGATTCGGACGGTTTTGTCCTCGGCCTGGCCGACAAATCAGCCACCAATTTGCCGGTCATCAACTATAGTCAAAAAGTGGAAGTGGGAAAATTTGTGGAGCCGTCTGCCGTGTCGTACTATTTTGATTTAATTAAAGCCCTGGACGAAGACGGTATCTCGGTTTCTACTATCAGCTCGTTTCCCAGATACACTTCATTTTTTACCGGTGACATTGCGGTTTTGTTCACCAACGCCCAGTCCGCCAAGTCACAAGTCAAAATTTTTGCTAAGATGATAGAAGCATTCAAGACCGAGGGTAGAAAACCAAAGAAAATTGATTTAAGATTTGATAAAGTAATAGTAGAATTTGTTGACTACAAGGTTGACGAGAAAAGTAAGGAAGAAGTCGTAGAAAAAGTCCAAGCTGACCAGGACGACCAAAACTAACATGCCAAAAGAAAAATACATTACCGCCATTGATGCCGGCTCCACCAAAATTTTGACCATTGTTGCGGCAGTTTCCGAAAATAAGCTTTCTGTGGTGGGTGTAGCCAAGATGCCGTCCAAAGGGATAAATAAGGCGGTAGTGGTAAATATTGACGAGGCAGTGGAGGCGATTTCCCAAAGTATCGACCGGGCGGAGAAGATGGCCGGGGTGTCTATTTCCCAGGCGTTTATTACCGTTTCCGGCGGTCATATTGAGACTTTAAACTCTCGGGGCGTGGTGGCAGTGGTGCCTCACGAAAGTAGCGAGATTACGCCGGAGCATGTGGCGCGGGCTACGGAGGCCGCCCAGGCGGTAAGTTTGCCGTCCAGTAGGGAAATTATTCATGTCATTCCGCGGGATTTTATTGTTGACGGTCAGGACGGGATTAAAGATCCGGTGGGGATGAACGGCGTTAGGTTGGAGGTGGAAACAAATATTATTCACGGGCTAGCGTCGTCGGTGAGAAATATTGAAAAATGCGTTAAAGCGGTGGGTGTAGAGGTGGAAGGCTTAGTATTTACAGGTATAGCGTCGGCGGAGAGCGCGCTTACGGAAACGGAAAAAGAGCTTGGAACGGTGTTGGTGGACATTGGGGGCGGTAGTACAAGCATTGTAATCTTTTTGGATGGGGCACCCGCGTATTCTGCGGTGCTACCTATTGGTGGCAAGCATGTGACTAACGATCTGGCGATTGGTTTGCGGGCGGGTTTAGATGTGGCAGAAAAAGTCAAAATAAAGTTAAGTAATGAAAAGCTGGACTATATGAGTTTGGCGCGCGATTTTGA
>CAZTSS010000016.1:284-10099 GCA_964616765.1 uncultured Candidatus Saccharibacteria bacterium | reverse complement strand
GGCTGGGGGCGATTAGCTCAGCCGGTTAGAGCTTTTGGTTTCAGATAAATTGGTCGGATAGCTCAGTTGGTCAGAGCATCCGGCTTACATCCGGAAGGTCACAGGTTCGAGCCCTGTTCCGACCACCAATTTATCGCTTTGGCGTCTAGCCTCAAAGCCATCCAAAAGGTCGTAGGTTCGATCCCTACATCGCCCACCACTAACCAGATACCGTCGCACCAAGTTTCTTAAAGTCCTCGTCAAAAGCAAAAATCTCCGTCAAGGAAAGGTTTTTATACAACACAAAAGAGCTACAGTCCACAAAGGAAATCTTGTTCTTGGCAAACTTAATCATCAAAGTTTTGGACTTAGTAAAAACATCAGCTCCGATATCTAAGACCTCCAGCAAGTGGCCTTCTATGGTTCTGTCGATCTTATCAATGCAAAGTTTTAACTTGTCAGCGTCGCCAAAATACAGGACTTTTGTAAACAACTCTGACAGAATGTAAGGTGTGGTATAAAACCCGGCCCTCATTTTCTTACGACTAGTATAAATAGACTTAGCTCGGATATGGTTTTTATCGTTTTTAAAAAACAGGGCAATAAAAGCGCTGGTATCTATTAGTACCTTCATGATTTGGAAAAAAGCTCTAAGTCGTCCTGTTCCGACCAATTGTTAGAGGAATCGGCAACATCCATAAAACCTACTAAATCATCCAGCGGAGTTTTTTGGACTTTTAGTCGCGATGCTTTTGCTAAACCGATGACTTTTGACAAATTGATGGCAAGACTATCAACCGCCTGCCTGATAACATCGGATCTGGTGACGCCGGAAGTAGCTAGATAGTCGTCCAAAACCGCCACAGAGCCCTGATTTAGATAAACTTGGTAGCGTTTCATACATACACCATAACACGGGTGTATGTTTTGGTCAATTATTAAATGTTGTATACTAAAACCTATCGATGACCCCTACGCAAGAACTAGCCAAAGTCAAAAAGCTTATCAGGCAAATTTTTGGGTATAAAATAGTCGGAGTAACCATTTTCCTATTCGTGTTATCGATTATTTTACCCATCACATTCTTTACGCTTATCAAACCAAAGCCGGCGCAAAACATAACTTGGGGCGTTAATTTCAGTCAAAAATATGCCACCGAGCTGGGACTGGATTGGAAAGCCGCCTACCTTAAAATTTTGGACGACTTAAAACCAAAACACGCTAGGCTCGTGATTTATTGGGACCAAACCGAGCCAACTGCGGGCAACTACATTTACACCGACACGCTATGGCAACTGGACGAGGCTAAAAAGCGTGATGTTAAGGTCATCATGACGCTAGGCAGAAAAGTTTTGCGCTATCCGGAGTGTCATGAACCAACTTGGTGGTTAAAAAGCACAGACTCAAGCTACAAAGAAACCGCTCTACTAAAATATCTAGAAAACACCATCCTGCAGCTAAAAGCCTATGACAACATCATTATGTGGCAAGTGGAAAACGAACCCATGTACCCGTTTGGCGATTGTCAAAAACAATATAAGGAAACAGTAGAAAAAGAAGTGGCTTTGGTGCGTAAACTGGACGACCGGCCGATTTTGATTCAGGACTCAGGAGAGGGTGGGTTTTGGCGCCCGCTGTACTTAATGGGCGATTACTTAGGCGTCTCCATGTACCGACGCACTTGGTACAATTTTTATAAAGATGTCACAGGAATATCTTTTTATTTTCAGTACCCGATTGCTCATTGGGCATATAAAGTTAAAGCGGTGTTAACGGCAGTGCCGGTGGACAAAATTATTGTGACGGAACTTCAGGGCGAGCCTTGGGGTCCGGCTATAAATTCCGTGTTGACGGAGGAGGAAAAACTAAAAACCATGTCGCCCCAGCAATTTATTGACACCATAAACTACGCCCAAAAATCCGGTTTTGACCAAATTTACTTTTGGGGGCCGGAGTGGTGGCTGTGGGAAAAAGAAGTCAACAACAACTCGTTTTACTGGGACGCCGGCAGGGCGATTCTCCAAAACTGACAAATTTAACTTTAGCAGGTATAATTTTACGGCTTGACATCTTTACGCACAGGTTTTCCTTGGGGGATCGTCTAACGGCAGGACTCTTGGTTTTGGTCCAAGATATTGGGGTTCGAATCCCTGTCCCCCAGCCAAAAATTAGCTGACCATGATATTTATACTTAACAAGAAAATAACAAAAGAGAAGTTTGATAAAGCAAGAGAATGTTACCAGGACTACGTTAAAACCGTGGCCGACATAAAACGGAATCTTTTAGCAGTTGGAGGCGAGTTTCACATAGATTGCGAAGAGGAGTTGCTTAAAACCGGTAGCCGGCAGGAAGATTTGTTTGGAGGAGGTTATAGAATAAGCACCAAAGAAGTTGAATATATGGCGATGAGTAATTACAAGCCACATTTAGGTATGACGACTTACGAAATCATGGATAAAGAAGTTAGACAAAAAATCAATGAGCTTACCAGACAGTACCTAGAACTATGAGGGACAGAGAGTTTTACATAAAGTCAATTAAAATGGATCTGTTCAGGGTGGTTACTGCTACTGGGGATGTGCAGTCGAAGCCAGCGATAGGATCGGCACAGGAATTTTTAAACCATGCATTGCTCGACTTTAATAAATTTGAAACTACAACTAACGACGCTAAAATAAAAGCCTCACTTGAGGAATTACAAAATCAACTTCCCAATTTGTCAGACCCAATACTGCGCTACAGATGGGCTGACAGAGTCCTAACCTGCAGGTCGCTACTTTAGTAAAAAGTATTTATACCAAATCAATCATGCGAATCAATCATCCCTCGTGCGGCCATCATACCGGTCGCGCCCGCGCCTGTAATAGACCCAGCCATACCGGAGGCGTCGCCTGCCACATATAGATTTTTAACGCTGGTCTGCATGTGTTTATCCGTTTTTACCTTGGACGATCTAAATTTAACTTCCGGCGCGTATAATAAGGTAGAGCCAGCGTTAATGCCCGGCATAATTTCGTCCAGCTTTTTAAGTCCTTCTAAAATATTAGTAACGACTCTGTGAGGCAGGGCCATAGAAATATCCCCGGGCGTAACATCTTTTAACGACGGCGTCACTATGGATTTTTTGATTCTGACCTCCGTGCTTCTTCTGCCGGCTCTAAGGTCAGCCAGCCTTTGCAAAATAGGCTTGCCCCCACCTATCGTGCTGGCGAGCTCGGCTATGGACTGGGCATACGCCAAGGAATTTTCCACCGGCTCGGTTAAATGCACCTCGCAAACAAAAGCAAAGTTGGAATTTGGCGAATTGTGATCAGAGTAAGAATGGCCGTTTACACAAACATACCCCGCGTAGTCCTCCCTTGCCACATAGCCGTTTGGACAGGTGCAGAAAGTCCTAATAATGTCGTCGTAAGTTGGCGTTCTAATTTTAAAAACTATTTCATACAACGCTTCTGCATGCCGACGCATAACATAGGCCGGAAATTCCACCCGCACGCCTACCTCCACCATGTCGTAAGTGTAATCAATGTGATACTTGTCAGAAATTCTTTGAAACCATCTAGCCATACCCCGCCCCGGGGCTAAAAGCACTTTTCTACCGTAAATATCCCCTTTTGCCGTTTTCACACCTGCAATTTGATTCTTGTCGACAAGTAAATCCGTAACCTCGGTTTTAGCCATAAACTCAACCCCATGCTTCTCTAAATAATCCTGAAATTTTTGCATCACCAGCTTTAAATTGTCCGTCCCAACATGTTTTGCCCGCCTGACGATAAGCTCAATGTCGTGAATTTGCGCCTCCTCCACCAACTGCCTCACCACCTCCGGATTTTTTGGATATTCCTCCGCGGTGACACCAAAGTCGGTAAAAATGGCTTCAATCTCGTCCAAAATTTTTTGATAATCTTCTGGTTCTATTAGATGAAAGGTGCGTTCGTGCGAAAGTTTAGGGGTAAAATGCAACTTGCCGTCGGAATACGAACCCGCCCCGCCAAAGCCGCACATTACCTCCGACTTCTGGCGGTTTTCTATACGGTTACCCTTGTCAATCAAAGCGATTTTTAGATTTTTGGACTTTTTAAGAAGCTCATAACAGGCAAAAATCCCCGCGGGACCAGCACCAACTACAATTATGTCGTAAACAGTTTTGCGACTCACTTGGTGATTATAGTACATTTTTTATACTATTGTTTCGACTTTAACTACAACATAGGTAGGTATTTCATATATTTGCACACTAGACATCTATTTACATTATTGGTATAAACATTGTATGAGCAGAGTCAATAATAACCCAAAATTATTAGCAACATTTGAAGGTTTTAAAATCCGCAGGTTGTATGACGAGAAACTTGAAAAATGGTATTTCTCTATCGTAGATGTTGTTGCACTCTTAACAGAAAGTACAGTACCAAGAAGATACTGGTCGGATTTAAAAATTAAGCTACAACAAGAAGGAAGTGAAGTGTACGAAAAAATCGTACAGTTGAAAATTAAAGCAGAAGATGGAAAATATCGGGATACCGACATGGCCGATGTAGAAACATTACTACGGTTGGTTCAATCTATCCCATCTCCCAGGGCCGAACCATTTAAACTTTGGCTGGCAAAGGTTAGTTACGAGAGACTTCAGGAAATGGCAGATCCGGAAAAAGCTTTAAACAGAAGCCGTGATTACTGGCAGAAAATGGGCAGGAGCCAAAAATGGATCCAACAACGCATGATGAGTCAGGAAGTCCGCAATAAGCTAACCGACTACTGGAAAAATCACGATGTTGCCGAGCCAAAGTACTTTGCCTTACTCACAAATATAATTCATCAAGAATGGAGCGATGTTTCTATTCAGGATCATAAAAAACTTAAGGGTCTAAAAAGTCAAAATCTGCGCGACCACATGACAGACGCGGAGCTGGTTTTTACCGCCCTGGCAGAGCTTTCTACCAGACAAATTGCAGAAACTATGCAGGCAAGGGGGTTTAAAGAAAACACACTGCCCGCCAAAAAGGGCGGGCGAATCGCACGCAACGCTAGGTTGGAATTAGAACAAAAGACCGGCAAAAAGGTGGTTAGCGGTAAAAACTTTTTACCGAGTAGAAAAAATCTGCTGACGGGAAGTCGTCAAGAATAGAGTACGGCTTCAGCAGACAACTGTAAACTCCGGTCGTAAGCATCCCCTCTTATTGCTACAAAACCTATAATAATATATAATGCTCACACCCGTTAATACGGGCTATTTATTATGATTGACCAAGAAAAATTAGATAAAGAACAGCTACGAGCGGAAATTTACGACCCGTTTAGAGCAATCATGGACGGCATAGAAGCCCGCGTTCTAGAGAGACCGTTGGAAAAAATGTGGTTTTCTGCTATGTGGGAAATTAAACACATAGAAAAAGCCGTCGAACGGGGGGGGGACGATGTTCCTGCGGAAGTTGTAGATTTTTGGCACAGCTACGGTGAGCCTGTCATAGACATTCTGGTAGAGGAAGTAAGACCAGCCGGAGATCGGGAATCAGCAGGTGCCGTCACCCAGGCAAAAAGAGCGATGCAGGTTATGCATGAAATATCCGATGTCTTTTCCCGCGACGAAGACATGGAAACAGCAGAACGCGTAACCCACACCCTCGGCTTTGACGAACTTTGTCAACTATCAGATAGATTTAAAATAGAAACAAAGGTTGACGAAACAGGTGTTGAAAGGAGATATTTCTACATCTATTCGCCTAAAAGAGATAAATGGTTTGACTACCCAATCCCAAATACGGACGCTGTACTACATAAAGGCGGACTGGGCAGAACGATTTTAAAAATCCTGTATAATGACGCTCCGGAACTTTCAGAATCGGAACTTCCTCCTCATGACTACGACTACATTGCAGTCAAAAGCCCGCAAGCAGAAGAAGATTTAAGAGGTTTAAGGGCAGACCCGGACGGCATAGAGGAGGTTTCAGTCATCAATTTAGCTGTCTTAATGAACAATCGTGACCTTGATATAAACAACGCCTTTGTTGGAAAAGACGGCTTAGTATTTGCGGAGAGCGCTTATTGGGCAGCCGTGTCGGGAAAAATTGCTATTGTGGCTACCAAAAGGGGCATTTATGGGTCGGAAATATTTTTCCATGAAGGTGTACGACTAATTAAAAACCGCGGAATGATGAGGCTTTTAAAGACAGTTGCGGAAGGTAAAGCTACTTCCTTTGATTTTATGCCAATTAATGAGCAAGTCGATTTGGGGATTTACTGGATGGTGTTAGCAAAACGATTTGCTGGCAAAGCTGATTTTCCTTTGTTTATGGATAGACTTTTCGAGCTCGCAAAACAAATGGGACAAGTCCGCGAAGGAGAGGCTGACATTTATCAAGTTTTGGATAGGGTGCATACAAAATATCCTTTTTACAATTTTGACGGACGACCGCTGGATGAAGAAGGGGTCGCACGGTGGCTTGGCAGAAAATTGCTAAAACAAGCAGACAAAAAATACCGCGATGTAAATAGTGTCCCTTCCCTACTTGACATGGAAAGAAGAACAGGCGACACAGAGGCTTACGAAGTAAGTCTTGCTGGCTATAAACCAAGTACGGAACGCCTGGATGCTATAAGAGCTGGCTGGCAAAATTACTTGGCTAGATGTAGGAGAAGGACTGCAGACTACTTGGATGAAGCTCACGAAGGCGAAGAAAACGATGATTAACAAGTCGGGAAAGAAAAGCTACTAGATTCTGCAACTGTTTTGTCGCGAGAAACTAATAGCTTAGCGCTGTTTTTCCTGTTGATGGATCTCCTTGTGACAGCGGTCGCACACCGTCTGTAGGTTGGTAGAGGAATTTTTTCCCCCGTTCTCCCTAAAGACGATGTGATGCCTCTGCAGCGGATTGTCCGGCGTACCGCTACAGCCACAAACTACGCACCTGTAGCCGTCTCGGGCGAACACGAGCGCCCGCACTCTTGGTGGAATACTGGACATGTCCCCTCCTAAATTGTCAAAGAATTTGGAAAAACAATGCTTTGTAAATAATACTATAATTAGCTGACCAAAAATAGAAATGTGCTCGGGCTTTTTTGTTACTTATTTTTCCTACAAGGTGACCTCTGGCCTTTTTCCATTAAACTCAACAGATCGTAATCCTCTTGGCCTATTGCAGGATCTGGAGCAAATTTATTAGGGTTAAGGCCTTTCTCGACCTCTTCTTCCGCGCGATCTTTTAGTACGGCATCTCTTTTGCTTAAATCCCCACCCCAACCATGCCTTAGTGGTTCGCTTTGGGGGACTTCATTTTGATTTTTCATCATGACGATATTATAAGACAAAAATTAACATTGCGATTCTTATCCTAGCAGTAAAAACTTACCACCGGTGACTGATTTGATTTGATGATGCTTTTCAAACCAGCCACCGGCTCGGAGAAGTTCTTTACCGACGCGTGCCTTGTTGAGGACGACCAACTTGCCTCTTCTTTTCCTCTTCCGTATGTTGTGTGTCCTTGCTCTTGGCGCGATCCGAACTTTCCTCTTTCGAACTGCCCTTACCCTTCGGTTTGTCGGTCATTTTCAAACTCCTTTGAGAAAGATGGAACTTCCAGTAACGGGAATTGTAGTACTTATTTTTATGATAATCAAACCTACTCACTCAAAGGCCGTAAGAATCAAAAAGCTAGATCGTGTCAAACTGTCGCGAACTAAAAACAACCCCACCTCAACTATTAGCACCCGCTCATCACAAAGCATTTTTGAGGTAAAATAAACCCAATCAACAGCCATGAAAGCACATCTAACAACAGTTCTAAAGTTTCTCTTAACATGTCCGGTAAAACTTTTCCCTCTCCTAGACAACATCTGGTTTGGCCTATTTCTTCTGTTTATGCTTTACGACGGTGTTGACTATTATGCCAAATACTTTAACCACGCTCTTTACGCCAAACTTAGCGAGTACGACCCTTATGTGGAAACGGCCTTTTATGTTTTTTTAGTCATACTACTCGTAGTTACAGCGATTTTTCTGGTCAGAACCTACAAAAAAGCCCTTTCCCACAGTGTCAACCCTAAAGAAAAGGCATGGTTTCAACACTATCCAAACCGCTTACTTATTCTCTTGCTGTTAACGGGCATAAACTTTCTGGCCGACGAATCATTAAAACTTATCAAAGGCGATCCGGCAGACCAAACCCGCTATTGTACTAAAAAACAACTCGACCAAAGCGCTCTAGAATACAAACCCGTGCTTGATTACATAGCTACCCAACTCCAAACCACCCTCTTCTACCAAGATTTTAACCGCATGCTCCCCTGTTTAGTTTTTGTAAAAAAGGAGGAGGTTACACTTGCAGATCTTAAAGTACCAGCTTGGTTTGATTATTATTACGCCAAACCGGAGTATTTTCCCATTCTAGTCGACCAAAATTTGGACTTAACCTCTCCCCCACTTTCATCCGTCGCTCTTGCTACCTCGCTATTTATGGCGTACGACTATTTGCAACAAGAAAAATCCCCAAACCAAAATATCCCCTCCTGCCTGCAAAGAGTTGTCTCCGCCACCGATAAAGCCAGCTGGTATGCTATTTCCTCAAACCTGGTAATTGATTTAACCGGCGAAAACAGTCCGGAAGATGAGCAGTTATCTAAAAGTCAAAAGAACCAAGCGTCTGTTTTTAACATGTTTTTTAACGGCTATTATTTAAGGTCTTTTGACGAGTGCGTGCAGGAGGGCGTTGCAACAGATTCTCCGGGCTATCATGCCTGTGTGTACGACAAAAAAATGCAAAGAATAGCCGACGCCGTTTACGGGAGTAAATCGCTGCGGGATTACTGCGCCTATAGATAGTTTTGGCCGACTCTTTGGGGGCGATGGGGTGTTATAATAAGCCTTAATGAAACTGACCGACAACGAAAAACGGGATGTCATCAAATACCTTGAAGCAAATAAACCACTACCGGACAAATACCGTTTCCTTTTATTTAACGATGATCGCGAGGTAGAACTCCTTTGGAACGGAAAAACAAACGAAGTAACCAATGTTGTTTTACCATTTCAAACAATTGAACAAATAGACGAACCGCGCGGTGAAGATAAAATTGGCATGCAAAACACTCTTTTTGACACTACAGGCAGACAACTAACCGGCTGGACAAACAAACTTATTTGGGGCGACAATAAACTCATTCTTTCTTCCCTGAAAAACGGACCAATGCGTAAAGAAATAGAAGCCCAGGGCGGACTTAAACTAATCTACATTGACCCGCCCTTTGATGTGGGAGCAGATTTTTCAATGGACATTAAAATTGGTGACGAAGAAGAAAGTTTTACCAAAAAACCATCGGTTATTGAAGAGATAGCCTACCGCGACACATGGGGAAAGGGTGCAGACAGTTTTATAGCGATGATTTACGAGCGACTGCAGTTAATGCACGACCTTTTAGCAGATGACGGTAGTATTTATGTGCATTGCGACTACCGTGTCAGTGGATACATAAGGTTGGTTCTTGACGAGATTTTCGATAGGCAGCTATTCATGAACCACGTTATATGGTGGTATAAAGACCCCTCTGGCCAAACAAAAGAGTTTTTCAAAAGAAAGCACGATGATATCTTTTTTTATAAAAAAACACCTAAAGCCAGTTTTAATACCGACGCAGTTAGGACACCTTATTCCGAAGGAACTATGAGACAGGCGGAGGCAGGAACGATATCATTTGGTAGAGTTGTTGAAGTGAACCCGTTAGGGAAGATACGGGAGGACGTGTGGGACATTCCAATAATCAATTCTCAGGCCAAAGAGAGGCTTGACTACCCCACGCAAAAACCAGAAGAGTTGTTGGAAACAGTCATAAAAGCATCGTC
>CAZTSS010000016.1:0-274 GCA_964616765.1 uncultured Candidatus Saccharibacteria bacterium | reverse complement strand
TGCTGTCGCAGAGAAACTTGGTAGAAAGTGGATTGGCTGCGATTTAGGCAAATTTGGCATACATACATCTAGAAAACGTTTAATTGGTGTACAAAGAGAACTTAAAAAGGAGGGGAAAGACTTTAGAGCGTTTGAGATACTAAATGTTGGAAGATACGAAAGGGAAAGCTTTTTAGCAGTTAACAGAGACCTGCGGGCAGAGGAAAAGGAAAAACAGGCAGAACAAAAAGAAAAAGAGTTTGTAAAACTAATCTTGTCTGCCTACAAAGCAGAG
>CAZTSS010000015.1:0-10639 GCA_964616765.1 uncultured Candidatus Saccharibacteria bacterium | reverse complement strand
AAAAATCTGTTTGGCGCAATTCCCACGGAAACTGTCATAAACTCGCCCGCTTCCTGCTTGATATCGGCCTTAATTTTTTTAGCGACTTCCTGCATACCCAGTTTAAACGCGGGACAGCCTTCCAAATCCAAAACAAACTCGTCAATGGACTTTGGCACCGCTTTTGGCGTGTACCTACCCACAATCTCTTTAAGTTTTAAGTGGACAAACCGATACTTAGGCGGATCCGGCTCCATAACAACAAGCTCCGGACACAGTAGCTTACCGTCTCTGACCCGCATGCCGGTTTTAATGCCTAGTTTTTTAGCTTCCACAGACGGCGCCAAAATGCACCCACCCGGGCTGTTATACGCCACTACCGCAATCGGTCGACCGCGAAGCGATCGGTTGGCCTGTTGCTCGATGGTGGCAAAGCAGGAATTTAAATCGATATGCATGATGGTGGCCGGTTTGGGGTTAAACTGCAGTTCCGATTTGGTCATAGTTTGATAGTTTGGTCGACTTTTGTTGGCGTTCGTGTTGGCGTTCGTATCAACTTAGTCGGACGCCACTTCCTCAACTTCCCAAAACAGATTGTCCGTATTTAACACCAGCTTAAAAAACGCACCATCTGTCGACACGGAAAACACATGATACAATGTTCGTCCGACTTTATAAGTGTGGTGCAGATCCACAGTTTTAATTTTGCGCACTTCCCCATCCCAAGTCAGGGCGACGGGCAAAACGCGGTTTTTCTTGTGGTTATAGACTAAATTGACCGAAACCGGCATGCGTACCTGCTGGATCATACACCGAATATAATACGAATACTTCCCGTGGTCAAGATTTTGTGGTTTAATTTCTATATGGAAAGAGACTCCGACAACCACCTTAAAGACATGGTGTTTAGAGGCGCGTTTTTTGTGATTTTGGTGTATGTTTTGGTCTTTTTATATAACAGCGGACTTTTGGACAGATTAAGAAAAAGCCCAAACCCCAAGCCCTCCCCTACCCCGTCAGCGATTCTAGAAACTCAACCCATTGCTGAACCGCCACAAGCCGACTATCCGCAGGAATCTACCGAATCCTTGGACGACCAAAAAAATCCATGACGATACTTCAAACATTAATATTGGCAGTTGTAGAAGGTCTTACAGAGTTTTTACCGATTTCTTCCACAGCGCATTTGGTGCTATCCTCGCAACTCTTAACTATCCAACAAACGGATTTTGTAAAGAGCTTTGAAGTTATTATTCAGCTGGGGGCAATCTTGGCCGTTGTAGTGCTGTACTTTAAGGAGCTAGTCAAAAACACCCAACTTTGGTACAAAACAATCTTGGCTTTTCTGCCGTCCGCAGTAGTGGGCTTCTTGCTGTATGACTTTATTAAGGAGAAATTAATCGGCAACAGCTTAGTAACCGCTCTGGCTCTTATTGTGGGCGGACTTGTCTTTACCCTTATTGACAGATTTCTGCCGACTTTAAAAGTCAAAAACAGCAAACTAACTACCCCAACTAAAGTCAAGGATATAGCAACCACAGTAACAACCGATCAACAGAACCAGCCCAATGTGTACCACGAACTTCACAAAAGTAGAACCTATGACAATCCAAAATTTTTTCCGCCAGTAATTGATAAATCAAAAAAATCCATAAGCGAGCTGTCCTCTAAAAAACTCCTGGCGATTGGTTTGTTTCAGAGTCTTGCTGTTGTACCGGGTGTGTCAAGATCGGCGGCAAGCATTTTTGGCGGACTGCTAATGGGCTTATCCAAACACGAGGCCACTAAATTTTCTTTTTTTCTGGCCATTCCCACAATGCTTGCCGCCACAAGCCTGGATCTGTACAAGTCAGACTTTAACTTTTCCCAACAGGAATCTTTACTTTTAGTCACAGGCTTTATCGGCTCTTTTTTAACCGCGCTTTTTGCCGTCAAGCTATTTATCTCCTTTGTCCAAAAACACAGCTTTTTGCCCTTTGGTGTCTACAGAATCCTTGTCGGCCTGGCTTGGCTTATCCTACTTTAGCTATGTCGCCGATATTTTAGCTGTTGCATTTGGAATTAGAACCCCGACTGGCGAGTCGTGCTAAAATAACTGATGTCATACTGGTAAATTGGAAAGGAGTCGCATGAAAGTTTTAAAATTTGGCGCGGTCTGGTGTCCGGGTTGCCTAGTGATGAGGCCGCGTTGGAAAGAAATTGAGGCAGAAAATCCCTGGTTGGAAACACGGTATTTTGAGTACGACGACTCTGAAGAAGCGGTAGCTAAGTGGCAGGTAGGAAAGAACTTGCCGGTTTTTATCTTTTTGGACAAGAACAACAAGGAGATTACGCGCCTCACAGGAGAGGTTTCCAAAGAAGAGCTTCTGACTATAATTCAAAAACACAGGGACGACTAACCACCCATGAAAGTCAAAACGAACTTATTTAAACTAGTGCTTGTTGGACTTGCTGTCGTCCTGTTAACCCCCAAACTATATGCACAGGAAATTCAGGACAACAAAGTCAATCTGTATTTCTTTTGGGGGAACGGCTGTCCGCACTGTGAAGAGGAAAACAAATTTCTAACAAAACTAGAAAAAGAAAACCCTAGTGTTACGGTTAATAGATACGAGGTATGGGGAGATGCAAAAAACCGCGACTTGTTTAAGCAAGTTGGAGAACTGCTTGGTACGGATGTGCGGGGAGTGCCGTTTACAGTTGTAGGCGACAAGCATGTTACAGGTTATTACAATGATGCGACAACCGGCGAGCAGATCAAGCAATACATAGATTATTGTCTGACTAATACTTGTACCGATGTCATGGAACTTCTTTATCCCGCCCCCGCCCCTACCCCCAAAGATGACGAACCGCCCATCTCTCCGAGCCCAACACCCCAGGTCACACCTAATGACGATCCTGCAACCCCAATACCCCCACCAGCCGATCCGGCTAAAAATGATCCGTGGAGAGACGCGCCGATTTCTTTACCTAAAGAAGTTACTGTACCCATTGTCGGCAAAGTAAATCTGACCACCCTGTCTTTACCAATAATTGCCGTTATTTTGGGCACCTTGGACGGCTTTAACCCGTGCGCGATGTGGGTTTTATTGTTTTTAATCAGCCTATTAATCAATTTGCCTGATAAAAACCGACGGTGGCTTTTGGGAATTTCTTTTCTGCTAGCATCCGGATTGGTATATTTCTTCTTTATGGCCGCGTGGCTCAACATCCTGCTTTTTGTGGGTTTTATCGCTTGGGTGCGGATCGGTATTGCGTTGTTTGCCATAGTCGCCGGTTCTTTTAGTCTAAACAAATATCTAAAACATAAAACCGGCTGTGAGGTCACTGGTACAGAAAGTCGTAAAAAAACCTTTGAAAAACTAAAGAAATACACTTACGATAAAAGTCTTTTGACAGCCATGCTGGGAATCGTCGGATTGGCCTTTGCCGTGAATCTGGTGGAACTTTTATGTTCCGCGGGCTTTCCGGCGATTTTTACCCAGATATTGGCGCTCAACAATCTAGCCGGACTGCAATATTACCTTTACATCGGGCTGTATATTCTATTTTTTATGCTGGACGACTTATTGATCTTTTTCATCGCCATGCGGACTTTAGAAGTAACCGGCATTTCCACAAAATACTCCAAGTACTCCAACCTGATCGGCGGATTGCTGATGCTAGTGATCGGCTTGTTGCTGATCTTCAAACCCGACATCTTAATGTTCAACTTTTAGCCTACAACCGGGCCGAATTCTATTGATCTTAGAAAAGACTTTACCAGCGGGATGCCGTCCATCCGCATATTCTAGTTTTAATAGATATTACTATCTTGATATTAATCTCTAAACCTGTAAAACATAGTTATTGATCGTCCGGGGAGTGCGGTTGCATGGTTGCAAACTCAGATTGATACCCTGAAGGGCCTAAAAAGCCGGGGTTCGATTCCCCCACTCTCCACCAGATAAATCAACGCTGGTTGTTTGACGCTTTCAATAGTAGTGTGTTAACATATTTCCAGTGGTATCAATCTGAGTGCCTTTTAGGCCTAAAAAAGAAGCTCGCAAGAGCTTCTTTTTTTTACTCATTCAACAGACTGACAAAGCAGCGGTCGAGTCGGCTGGTGGTCGGTTATTTACTTTCCAGATAATTCTCAACAACAGCCTTGCCCTGCAACTCGCTGTACCATTTGTTAATCTCGTCCCCAAGTTTCTGGTCGGTTAGAATCTTTTTGGCCTCATCAAACTTGGCTTCATCCGTAGTACCGGTCAAGGATTCGCCGTACGACTTTATAAAATCGGTAACTTCCGTGTCAGCCACGACTACCTTGTCGGCAAGCAGTTTCTTCATACCCGCCTGCATGGTGACCTGCTTTCTAAAGTCGACCAAAGTCAAGCCTTGTTGGCTTAAAACCTCCTCCAAGCTCTGTCCACCAAGTTGCTTTTCTATTTCCGCAATTTCGTCGTTTACCTCTTCCTCCGTTACCTTAATCCCTGCCTTCTTCAACTCGTTATTTATCATTACCAGATCGATTAAATCCCTAGCCGCCGCCTTGCCGTAGCGGGCTTTAAGGGTTTTTTCCCACTCGCCCTTAGAAACACCTACTCCATCCACCTTAGCCACATACAGCAATTTATTGACGGGAGTGAAAATTTCCTTGTACCCACCGGAAACCCAGGTCTTAATATTAGAGAAAAAATAACCTACTAAAATCCCTAAAGGAATAACTAAAATAAAAAGAAGCGTGGGCAAATTGGACTTAACTTTGTCGGGCAACTTAATTTTTGGAAACTTCATATATTAAACCTTTCTATAAATTTGGTTGACTTTGGACAGCCAGAAGATTCTATCACATCTAGTTCCAAACCTTAAATTTCTTGATGAATCGGAGTTTTAAATAGTCGACTAAAAATAAATATGCCGGTACGACGGTAAAAAGGAACACAAGATACACAGGTGGCAGATTTCCGAGGCCAAACAATCTACCGATAGGCAGAAGAACAATACCTAAAGCTATAATGACGATCAATAAAGCCGAGATGAGCAGCGGTTTGGAGGGTTTGGACTTAGTGAATGGAAATCTAACAGACCTGATGACAAAAATCACTAAAACCTGTGTCATAAGCGATTCTAAAAACCAGCCGGCTTGGAACTGGCTTTCTCCAAATCTAAATATTCTTAGTAAAAAGAAGAAGGTAACAAAGTCAAAAACCGAGCTGATAGGACCAAAAAACAGCATATATCTTTTAATAAAGTCTATATCCCAATGTCGGGGTTTTAGCAAGGATTGATGGTCAACATTATCTGTAGGGATCGTGAGCTGGGAAAAGTCGTACAGCGTGTTGTTTAATAAAATTTGAACCGGCGTCATGGGTAAAAACGGCAAAACGACGGAGGCGATAGACGCAGAAAACATGTTACCAAAATTAGAGCTTGTACCCATAAGAATATACTTTATTGTGTTGTTAAAGATTCTCCGACCTTCTTCTACACCTTGCGCCAACACATCAAATCCGCTACGCATGAGCACCACGCTTGCCGATTGTTTGGCAATGTCAGAAGCCGTATTTACGCTTATGCCAACATCAGCCGTATGTAGCGCCGGCGCATCGTTGATGCCGTCGCCCAAAAAGCCTACAGTGTGCCCAAGCTTTTGCAGAGTTTTTATAATGGTAAGTTTGTTTTCCGGCGAAACTCGAGCAAACAAATTTGCTTCCAAAACGGCCTTCTCCAACTGCTTGCCCCCCATCCCGTCAAGTTGACTACCCAAAACCACCCCTTTTACCGCGAAACCCACATCAGAGCAGACTTTAAGCGCCACAGACTCGTTATCTCCTGTCAAAACTTTTAACCCGATATTTAGCCGAGTTAATTGCTCCAAGGCTTTTTTGGCATCTTTTTTTGGGGGGTCGGATAATGCAAGAATCCCAACCAAAGTCATGGCTACGGCATCCTCCCAGGTGCATTCCTTTACCGTGTCGGCAACGGGTTTTTGCGCCAATGCGATTATTCTGTAGCCCCGTCGACTCAAATCCTCGACCCGATTGGCCAAGGCGGAAGGGTTTCCGTTTTTACCGCACATCCGAGATACTTCTGTAAATGACCCCTTAACAATCAGCTGATTTTCACCCTCATAACGGACCAGATTGAACGAGGCCTTTTTGTCGTAATCAAAAGGTTCGCTATCCAAGTACATGACTTTTGCTAGCGTTTTTTCTACGCCAGCTTTTTGGACGCCTGCCAGAATCGCACGGTCAATAGCGTCTGTGTTTTTAGTTAAATTGGACGGTTTTGGACAACTTAAATACGCCCACTTTAACATCTCGGTTTTGGATTTTTCTGAAACCGCAAAATAGTCCGCAAGCTCAATGCGACCTTCCGTCAGCGTACCGGTTTTGTCGCAACACAAGATGTCCATATTGCCCAAATTTTCTACTGCCACTAGCTGTTTAACGACGACATGTTTTTTGGCTAACTTTCCCGCCCCGTGCGACAAACTTAAAGTTACAACCAGGGGCAGGAATTCCGGCGTCAAGCCTACAGCAATCGCCAAAGCAAACATTAGGCTAGTTAACCACGGTTTACCTAAACCAAAATTGGTAGCAAAAACCGCCAAGGCTATAACGGCAATAACCCTAACCAACATAAATCCAAACTTGCGAAGTCCTGTTTGAAAAGAGGTTTCCGGCTTTAAAAAGCTTAGATTTTTAGCAATCTGACCATATTTGGTTTTTTCTCCCACACTAACTACCTTACCAATCCCGTGACCACTTTCCACATTTGTCCCCATAAATACGGTTTCGCCGATTCTTTTTGCCACGGCAATACTCTCGCCGGTTAAGGCGCTTTCGTTGACTTCTAAATTTTCTGCCTGCAATACCAACAAATCCGCCGGAACCACACTGCCGGTGGCAAACAGCACAACATCGTCAATAGTAATTTGCGTTACTAAAAGCTCCTTAACCACGCCGTCCCGCTTGACCAAAACTTTAGGTGTAAGTCGCGCCAACAACCCGTCCACCACTTTTTGCGCCGAATACTCGTTCCAAAACCCCAGCCCAGAACTAACTAAAATCATAAAAAAGATGTACAACGAGCTTGTCCGCTCGCCAAGCAGAAATGAGACAAAAGTACAAATTACCAAAAGGTAAATCAGGTAATTTCCTTTAAATTGGCGGACAAAAATCAGCGCGGGCGAAGCTTTTTGAGCCTTAATCTCATTAACACCGTATTTTTTGATGCGGTCGGCCACCTGCAAAGTCGTCAGGCCGGTTTCTTCTTGGGCAGTCATACAATAAAAGTATAGAGCTTTGCGACTTGAATTAACAGAGCGTTTTCAATATAATGGTCAGGTCGTGAGGGGGCGTAACTCAGTGGTAGAGTGACGGCCTTTTAAGCCGTTCGTCGAGGGTCCGATTCCCTCCGCCCTCACCAATACAACAAATAACAACAAGCAAACGATAATTTCCCTGCTCAGAACTTAATGGAAAGTAGCAGTCTTCAGTTAATTGAGTCTGACGGTATAAGACACAAGATCTACATGCTTCGCGGTGTGCAGGTAATGTTGGACGAGGATTTGGCTAAACTTTATCAGACCGACACCAAAAGATTAAATGAGCAGGTTAGGAGAAACAAGCAACGATTTCCCAAGGAATTCAGGTTTAAGCTCACTGTTACGGAATTGCGGGCTTTGAGGTCGCAAATTGCGACCTCATTCGAGGTAAAGCCGTCACCATGGGGAATAACTGGAAATAAAGGTGGAAGAACCTATCTTCCCTACGCCTTTACCGAGCAAGGGGTAGCCATGCTCTCTGCCGTGTTAAAAAGCGATGTGGCAGTCTACATGAGTATAAAAATCATCAACGCCTTTGTGGAGATGCGCAGAACAATTGCCAATAACGCCCAACTTTTTGCCCGTCTTGACAATGTCGAACAAAAACAGCTTGAGCATAAAATTGAAACCGACAAAAAGTTTGACCAAGTCTTTAAAGCCCTAGCTCCAAAAAATCCAATCCCTCAACGCAAAATCTTTTACGAAAATCAGGTATTCGACGCCCATGTACTAGTCTCCAAAATAATTAAGTCCGCAAAGAAAAAATTGGTCTTGGTGGACAATTATGTAGACGAAACCGTGTTGGAACTTTTTACTAAGCGCAAATCCGGCGTCGAGCTTACAGTTTACTCTAAAGATGTGTCAAAACTGCGAACTTTGGATGCAATCAAGTTTGACCAGCAATACGGAAAGCTACAATTAAAAAAGTTTGACAAGGCGCATGACCGGTTTTTGATAATTGACGACAAATTTGTTTACCATTTTGGGGCTTCGCTAAAGGACTTGGGGACAAAGTGGTTTGCGGTTTCCAGATTTGACACCGACGCCTTGGACTTTTTGGGAAATTTGCTATAAGTCTGTGTTAGAATGACTCTATGACAGTTCAACTTTACATGGCGGTTTCAATAGACGGATTTGTCGCCAAAAGCAACGATGATACAAGCTGGGTCTCCAACACCGACTGGGATAATTTTAGGTCATTTATTAAAGAGGCTGGCATTATTGTTATGGGTGGGAAAACCTACCAAGTAAGCGGTGACGATTTCCCATACGAAAATGCTTTGAACATAGTCATGACATCCAACAAGACCTTGCTATCCAAGCAACAGGAAGGTGTTTTATTTACCGACAAAAAACCAGCAGAAGTGATTAAATTGGCAAGCGAGAAAGGTTTTAATAAGCTACTAATTATCGGAGGAGGTAGATTAAACGCATCTTTCCTTGAAGCAGGTCTGATTGACGAAATTATTCTTAGCGTCCACCCGCTTGTACTTGGGCAAGGGATCAAGCTTTTCGACGGAAGAGAAACCGACATTAAATTGAATCCTTTTTCGGTAAAACAACTCGACGAGGGTCTTATTCAGGTTAGATATAAAGTAGTCAAATAACCATGAAAAAAATCGTTGTAGCATCTAAAAATCCTGTAAAGATTAACACGACTTACGAAGGTTTTATTAAAATGTTTCCCGAAGAAACCTTTGAAATCACCGGAATATCGGCTAAATCTGGCGTAAGCGATCAACCAATGACCGAGGAGGAAACCATTAAAGGCGCCATGAATCGTGCCGATAACGCCCAAATAGCGGAGTCAGAAGCCGATTACTGGGTTGGCATAGAAGGCGGTATTGAAGATACGGCTGACGGACTTCTAACCTTTGCCTGGATAGTAATTAAGTCCAAATCAGGAAAGTACGGTAAGGGAAGAACGGGCTCATTCTTTCTACCTGCAAAAGTCGCTGAATTAATCAAACAAGGCAAGGAATTGGGTGAGGCCGACGATATTGTTTTCCAAAAGGTTAATTCTAAACAGGATAACGGCGCTGTGGGAATTCTGACGGGAAATATCTTAACCCGCACCACATTTTACGAACCAGCAGTAATGTTGGCCCTGATACCCTTTAGAAACCCCGACATCTTCTAATTTGTTATAATCCCCTCATGGAACGCAAGCTGGCGTCAGTGCAAAAAATCTTGGAGCTTAAACCCATTGAAGGCGCGGACACAATAGAAGTCGCAACTGTGCTGGGTTGGCATGTGGTGGTCAAAAAAGGCGAGTTTGCCCCAAACGATCTTTGCGTCTACTTTGAGGTCGACTCCCTCCTACCGCCCACGCTGGATTTTGAGTTTTTAGCAAAAGGCGGACTTAAAAAATCGTACTTTGGCGGACGAGAATTCACGGGCTATCGGCTTAAAACCATAAAACTCCGCGGTCAAGTGTCGCAGGGGCTGTGTCTTCCCATGTCGATACTACAAGACAAAAAATATCCAAACGACATTAGAGAAACACCCGTGTACGACTTTAAAGAAGGTGTGGATGTTACCGCCCTGCTTGGCGTGGTCAAATACGAACCCGCGATTCCCGCCTGCCTAACCGGCGAGGTTATCGGCATGTTTCCGGCGTACATTCCCAAGACCGACGAAATCCGTCTGCAAGCCGTCCCTAAAGTATTAGAACGACATAAAACCAAAACATTTTATGTCACAGAAAAACTAGACGGCACTTCTATGACGGTTTTTATCAAGGACGATGTTTTGCATGTGTGCTCACGCTCGCTGGACCTTAAAGAAAGCGACAAAAACACCTATTGGCAGGTGGTCCGCAAACTGGGACTGGAGGAAAAACTGCGCGCGCTTGGCAAGCCCTACGCCTTGCAGGGTGAGGTTGTGGGCGACAATATCCAAAACAATCGGTTAAAAATTAACGGCCATACTTGCTATTTTTTTAATGCGTACGACTTTGAAAGCGGTAAGTTTTTGGGTTTTGCGGACTTTATGGCGGTGATAAAAACTCTGGATATTCCTGTAGTGCCTCTTTTGGCCGACGAGTTTACCCTGCTTGATTCCGTAGACGCTATGGTTAACTATGCCACCAGAAAGTCCACCATCGCTCCGGAAACCGAAGTTGAGGGCATAGTTGTAAGGTCTGTAGAAGAAGCGGTGGACGAAGAATTAGGCCGACTAAGTTTTAAAGTCATCAACCCCGAGTTTTTGCTAAAGTACGGGGAATAACTCCAACAAGACAAACAAAAAGTATAGCGACAACAAGACTGCTCCTTCGCGCTTTTCCAGCCGCCCGTCGCGCGTCATGTATAAAAACAAAATAGACCCCAACGGCAAAAGCAG
>CAZTSS010000014.1:0-10935 GCA_964616765.1 uncultured Candidatus Saccharibacteria bacterium | reverse complement strand
TCAAACATAATTCCTTTGTAATAATTAGTGCCATCAAATAGTTTAAGCGACAAATGGAAACCGTCTTTGCCGACAAAGTTTGAGCCCGCCACTCCCACATTTCTAGACACAAACACCGGCTCCGGATTGCCTATTCCGTAGGGTTTCAGCTGATCGACTTGTGTCAGCAGGTCGGTATTAACCAGTGAAAGCGGAAGTTCCAGGTCAACGGCAAGTTGCGGTATTAATAAGTCGTCCAAAATAGTTTCCCGCGCGTGAGTTTGGAGATCCGCAATAAGTTGGTTTAAATTTTCTTGTTTGACGGAAAAACCCGCCGCCATCGGATGTCCGCCCAAACTCATAAACCTGTCCTCAAAATGGCGTAAAAGTTCTATAATATTTACCCCCGCAACAGACCGCGCGGAACCTTTTGCCGTGTCTCCATTGATACTTATGGCGATTGTCGGTCTGGAATATTTTTGCGCGAGTTTACCAGCCACCAAGCCGATAACGCCCTCGTGAAACTCGGGTGAAGTTACCACGATAAGTTTGTCGGTGATTTGTTCGTTAGGTTCCAGGTAATCTTCATCCGTTATTGAACTATCCAAAGCAGAACTGTCCTTAGTCGTGTGTTTTACCACCAAGACATCTGCCAAGTCGTACATTTTTTGCGTCATTTCCTGGCGTTCCAGATTTACCGCATTTAGCTTTTGAGCAATTTTGGTAAGTTTCTCTGCATTATTCTCCAACAACAGTTTTAAGGAATCGTAGGCCGACTCAAGTCGACCGGTGGCGTTAAGACGCGGACCAACGATGTATCCCAAGTCGTACACTGTAAGCTCACCATTAGACCGACCGGCAACCTCAATAAGCTTTTTAACTCCCAAAGGTGGGTTGGTGTTTAAAATGCTAAGCGATTTTTTAACTAACGCCCGATTAAACCCTTTAAGCGGGATTAAATCCGTCACGGTGGCAATTCCTGCCAGGCTTAGTAGCTGCTCGTCTTTTAACCCTAAAACCACCGCCAACATCAGCGCCACGCCCGCACCCACCATGCCGTCGTTCCACAGCAAAACATCCGCTTTTGGCAAGTCCGCCCGTTTTTGGTGATGGTCTGTGATAATTACTTTAAAACCTTCTTCATGAGCCGACTCCAAAACCTGCTCTTCGGCGGTAATTCCACAATCTACAGTAATAACTAGCGCCTTTATCTGGTCGACATGGTGAGCTTGCCCACCTGCATCTCCAAACCGCGTGGCAACTAAACCGGCCATCTCTTTAACCGAATCTGCAGAAAGCCCGTAACCATGATCAAACCTGTTAGGAATAAAGTAAGCGACTTTAGAATAATTTAGTGTTTGGGTGAGCGTTTTGTACAAAATGGCGGTGGCACAAATACCGTCCGCATCGTAATCTCCGTGAATGATAATTGGGATATTTTGACTAATGCTGGCTAAGATTTCCTCGCGTGCTTTTTTAAGCGACTCTTTAAAGTCGGCCGGCAATCGCTTTATATACTCCCCAAACGCCGGCGGATGTAAAAACTCTTCCCGCCCTTCCTTCCCTATTCCCCTATTGTGTAAAAGCGCGGAAACAACATCATCGCCTGCTTTGTACAACCCTTTAACCACCCACCTTTTCATGCGCCAAGTTTACCATTTTATGGTATAATTACCATTGGCGCTTTGACGGGTGCAATTCGGCTTGTCAGAACGACTACTATCCAGGAGGACTGGTATGGCTCTCTTTCGAAGATCAGAACCGCCCAGAGGGGCAAACCTGACCACACCGCAACCCTTCAGGCAGTGTCACGACATCTGCCCGCAGGGCAACCGGTGTACGCTAAGTTCGGAGACTGCGCACAATCTGCACATTTGCTCCGACCCGGCGTGCGCCTGCCACGGTGCACAGCGCTACAGCGACGAACGGCAGAAACGAGGACGCAGATAGACAACGAGACTCCAGAGAGAAGGTGTTAAAACGACACATTGTCAATCCGACGGTGATGCACATTTAACTCTCTCTCTCTCTGGAGTCCCAAACCCTCACCTACATCCTGTCGACATAAATTGTCATATTGACAATGCTACCTCTTTTTGATAAAAAAACTCCATGAAACAAAAAGGTCGTAAAAAAACATTAGAAGAATTGTTTGAGGAAGTAGCTCAAGGCGCAAGAGAACGGGATAAGGCAATAAAAGAACTTAGCGCAGAGGTCAAAAAAGTTACCAACGATTACGGAAATGTCTCCAATAATATGGGGCAGGTGGCAGAAGACTATTTTTATACCGGGCTGGAAACTCAAAAACAACTAAACGGCATACAGTTTGATACCGTGGCAAAAAATGTAAGGGATCCACAAAGAAATGAGTGGGATATTGTTTGTACAAATGGTGATGTTGTTGCAGTGCTGGAGGTAAAACAAAAGCCCCATGAAAACGATGTCGACAAGTTTGTGGACACCATGCTTCCCCAATTCAGGGCGTCCTTTCCGATTTACGATAAGTACAAATTACTGGGTGGAATTGCCGGCATGACCATACCAGAAAATGTGGCAGAAAAAGCTCAGAATAAGGGGTTATTTGTATTGTCCCAAAAAAATAAACATTTTAAGGTTTTAAACTCTACTGGTTTTACGCCTAAGGTTTTTTAGCACGCCGGCTTAAGAAGTCCTCCCAAATAACCAAAATAGGCGTGGCGTTAAAGATGGACGAATAAGTACCGGAGATTACGCCGATTAGCAAAGCCAGGACAAAATACTTTATCGTCACACCGCCAAAAATCAACAGTGCGGTTAGCGTAATGGCGACTGTGGCAGAGGTGGCAATGGATCTGCGCAGTGTTTCTAAAATGGAAAAGTTGGCAATCCACTCAAAACTTTTACCTTTAAATTTAGGCAGATTTTCGCGGACACGGTCAAAAACCACAATCGTGTCGTGCACGGAAAATCCGATGATTGTTAGAAGAGCAGTGATAAACATGGGATCGACTTCCACACCTTTAAAATGTCCAAGAATAGAAAATATGCCCGTAACAATAATAACATCGTGGAGCATAGCTAAAATGGCGCTTACACCAAATCTAAAACCGGAATAAGGTTTGGGAATATTCCTAAAAGCGTAAGCGATATAAAGAACGATGCCCAAACAAGCTACACCAAGGGCTAAAAGGCTTTTTTTGACGGTTTCCGCGCCAATTGATGAGCCTACAGTCTCAAACGAGGTTTGACTAATTTTTGGTATGTCGGTTTGCGGAGATTCCAGTTGGCCTGACCCCGATTCTGTCTGTGCCGGAACTAAAACACCCAACGCAGTTTTAATCTCCTCATTTTTGGTTGAGTCAATAGATTTTGCTCTAATGGTAACCGTTTTGCCCCCTGCGGCCAACAAAACCTGGTCAACTTCCACTTTTTGACTGTCAAACACGCGTTGTAATTCTTTTTCGTCCCAAGTGCCTTCAGTACGACTAAATTTAAGAACCGACCCACCTGTAAAGTCGATGGATGTTTTTAGACCAAAAAGACCTAAAGAAATAAATCCAGGAATAATTAACAGGGCCGAAATTCCCAAATACCAATACTTATATTTAATAATGTTTTTGGACGCCAAATTCTTAAACTCACCGACATCAGATTTAGTTGATGTAGGTTTACCCGCCCCAGTTGTTGCCGACGACGATCGCTCGACAAGTTTGGCGTCTATAGCTGACCGCTTTTGCTCCAGATATTTTTTATGCTTCTTTTTACCCATAATTAAAATCTTCCTAAAGTCCTTATAACCGTTCTGACAACAAATATGTTTGTAAATAGTGACACAGCCACACCGATCGCCAAAGTTAAAGCAAAACCCCGCACCATGCCGGATCCAAAGTAAAACAAAACGCCGGCAGTGATAAGCGAGGAGATGTTTGAATCCCTAATCGAGCTCCACGATCGTTCAAAACCAAGCTTAAGGGCTACACCTCTTGGCTTGCCCCAGCTAATTTCTTCTCTAATCCGCTCAAACGCCAAAATGCTAGCGTCCACAGCCATGCCGATGGTTAAAATAAACCCCGCTATACCGGGCAAAGTCAAAGTCACTGGAATAAGTTTAAAAATTGCCACCACCAAAGCCGTATAAAGTAAAAGTGCAAAATCTGCTATAAAGCCTAGCTCACCGTACAAAATGATCATAAAAATCATTACAACGCCAAGCCCAATAGCTCCGGCTTTTAGACTTTTTTGGACGGATTCAGCGCCCAAAGTAGCGTCAATATTTTTTTGTTCTAAAATTTCAATGGGTACGGGTAAAGCACCCGCGCGAATCTGTAAGCTCAAAGCCCGAGCGCTTGCCATGTCAAAGGATCCGCTAATAACGGGGTCTCCGGTCAACCCGCTTGCAAGCTCTTTGCTGATGATAGGCATTGAGATAGGAAAGCTATTTTCATCCAAGAACAACGCTACAGGTCGTTCGATATTTTCTTTAGCCAGGTCAGAAAATTTTTTTCGACCTTCCGGGGAAAACCGCAACTCAATTTGTGGACTTGTCTTGTCTTTTAATGCCGCTCCCTGGGAAAAAACTACTTCTGCCCCCTGCAAATCTGCGCCAGAAATTCCGCTGTCCACCCAAAGTTCCGGTTTCTGGAAGTACTCTAAAAACTTATCCTGCGTCCATTCCAAATCTTTTGGCAGGGTTTTGAATCGCAGTTGGGCTGTCTGACCTATCGCAGTAACAGCAGACTGAACATCGTTAATGCCCGGGATTTCTACTTCTATTCTGTACTCGTCACCGGATTTGAGGGTTGTAATATGCGGCTCGGCAACACCTAAATAGTCAACCCGCCTAGAAATTATCTCTCTGGACGATTCCAGCGCTTTATCTCGATCGGTTTCCGCAAGTTTTGACATGTCGGCCTTAAGAGTTAGTTTAACCCCGCCCTGCAAATCCAAGCCGCGTTTGATATCCCGCAAGTCCAAAGTAAACCGCCCATCAAAAAGTCGCACAAAATAACCGCCTACAGTTGTATCTATTTTCAATTGAGGTATGTTGACGGGGATAGCTGGCAGGGCAACCAAAACCGCCAAGACCAACAACCCAAGTATAGCCCCTAATTTAAAATAATCTTTGCGCATACTGTCCTAGATGAAGACCAGAACCAACAACTAATCGTCGCTATTTTACCAAAAGCAGAAAAAATTTAAACGAACCGTTGTTATTGCAACGAACAAAACTGCTCTTCATCGCCAAGTAGCATAATTCGGCTTTGGAGCAACAGTCTAATCACAAATTGATCATTTTTGCGCTTGGCGTAGTTAAATTCGTCCTCACCCATAACCGCGTAATTAATCTCGTGACCACGCAGTTCCTGCTCTTTTTTGACCATGTCCTCCAAGGCGTCCACATTAACTTTACCTACTACAAACAGGTCGACATCCAAAGTCGAGGATTTGCGCCGTCTGCCGGCAAATGCTTTAGACATGACCGCAAACTTAACATCGCCTAAGTTTTTGATGCCGGAAATTATGTTTGCCCCCAAGCCAAAATTTTTGGCCACCAAACCGAGCAACTCGGAATACCAAACACAGTGAGTGTTTAGGGTGTAATATACGCGGTTGCCACTTTTACGGCTAAACAACAGCCCCACCGATTCCAAATTGCTAAGTTCCCGCCGAACCGCGTTGATTTCCGTACCAACTTCGCGCACTAAGCCCCTAATGTGAAACTGCTCGCCGGGTCGCATGAGCATAACGCGTAAAATTTTTAACCTTACTCCACTGACTAGAAGTTTTTCTAGCATATTTTTTTCGCCCGAGCAGTAAGGCGCTCCAAATTTAATGCTACCTTAAGGTAGCTCCAATTATTGACCTATTGACCTTCCGGCGGACTTTGTTGGACCGCCTGGGTCGAGCTAAACTTTAAATTTTCAGGACTGCGGTCGGGGATAATGGCCACCCAAAACTTACCCCGATTAAATTTTATCTCCTGACCGTTAAGGTCAAAAAACTTGGTTCTGGCGTCACGGCCGGCTTTACTCCAGGTTACCTCAACAACCCGCCCGTCCAAAAATACATAACCTTTACCGCTACCCACCAGGGTATAGTCCAACCGGTTTTTCTCGTCACCGGGGATTTTTTCCTCCGTGGCAAATTGCACAATCAAATTGGCCACCGAAATCTGCTTGCCTGTAACTTCATCTTTGTGGGGAAGTTCGCTACCGGCGGCATCAAACCCCATAAATCTTACATAGCTGTTGGCCGACTTGTCGTGCTGCCACATGGTAGAAAAATCGCCCTGATACCAAAAGTCGTACGACACTTTATCCGCCTCCGGCATCGTTCCGTAACTTCCCGAGTCGTCCTTAAACTGCCAAGTATAAAAGTCCTCCGATTTTCCTGTCCAACCCAACTCCAGGCCCGTTTTCACCAGCTCGTTAGCGTTGGCGTACAGGGTGTGCTCGGTAGCAACATTCCGGGGATTTTCCCGCCAAGTGGGCGCGTTTCCCCGTTGCAAACTGCGAACCGGCCAGCTGTTTATTGCCTCCAACGCCTGCGGGGAAAAACCGTGATGCATATACATAGCATCGCCCGTTTCTTTAGCCAGCACCAAGTAGTACTCACGCGCGCTTCTTATCGGGCCGACTTTTTCCGGCAAAACGGACTGATAAAAAGCCAAAAATCTGGTAATACCGCCTTCTGCTACCATTTCGTATGTCAGCTCCGCGTCCACCAAACCCGCCTGTGGCCGTGCGTCCGGATGGTTGTTAATCATCACCCCAAGTGGTCTAATATCCTTCCATCCCGCTGATTCCTCCTCCGTATACATCACGCCTGTGAGCGGGTTCATTATCGGTTTGACGACTTCTTTTGGCTTAGCACCGCCGTCGCCCACATCTTTAAATACGGACGCCCGTTTTTCCCACAAGTCTTTAATTTTAAAATGCGACAAAGCAAAAAACGCGCCCACCAACAAAAGTCCCACCGCCAGACCGGCCAAAACATACTTTTTATCCAGCGCGGAACCGGTTTTTAGCTCCTGCGGGTTGACAAAATGTGGCTCTTTAATGTTGGCCTGATTGACAATTTGGTTTTGTGTATTTTCTACCTCGGGCGACTCTATACCGGAAGGATTCTTATTTTCCATATCCAGTATTATATATTGGGTACAAAATTTGTCTAGACTCCTTTTGAAGATTTTTGTGAATTACAACTTCAACTCCGCGTCGATAAATTCATCAAGTCCGCCGTCCAAAACTTTTTCCGGATTGGTGGACTCCAGATTCGTCCGCAAATCCTTAACAAGCTTGTATGGATGTAAAATATAATTACGGATCTGATTCCCCCACCCGGGCACTTTATAGTCGCCCTTGAGCTTGCGCTCCTCTTTTTTGACTTCTTCCAACTGCAACGCGTAAAGTTTGGACTTTAAAATCTGCAACGCTTTCTCACGATTTTTGCCCTGATACCTTTCCGTTTGATTTTCTATTACAATGCCGGTTGGTTTGTGCTTAAGTCGCACGGCTGTGGAAACTTTGTTGACATTTTGACCGCCATGGCCACCCGCTCTAAAAAATTCCCACTCCAAGTCGTCCTCTTTAACTTCAATGTCCGCTACAGAATCGTCCACCAACGGAATGACTTCCACCAAAGCAAAAGAGGTCTGACGCAGGTCGTTAGAGTTAAACGGCGACTGTCTGACCAACCTATGCACGCCGGACTCGTTTTTTAAAAAACCAAACGCGTATTTGCCAATTACTTCAATGCTTATTGACTTATAACCGGCCTCATCCCCCGGTGTCATGGAAAGAATCTCGTGATCCCAGTTTTTAGTGTCAAAAAAGCGCGTGTACATGCGGTAAAGCATCTCCGTCCAGTCCATGGCCTCCGTGCCACCCTGCCCCGCATGAATGGAAAGAATCGCCCCGCTTTTGTCGTACGGCTGACTTAAATAGGTTTTTTTCTCCAACTCCCACAGAGCTTTTTCAAAATCTTGCGGGTTTTCTTCTTGGGCGATAAGCTCCAGTAGATCAAAATCCTCAACCTCTTTTTGCAAATCGGCAAGATCTTTGGAGAGTTTTTGCCCCTCTTCCCAATTTTTCCACACCGCGTCGTCCTGCATCCTTTCTTTAAGAGCGGAGATTTCGTCCTTTTTTGCCTCGATATTAAGTTTGGTTTTCAGCTCGACTAGGCGGGCTTGCAGTTCTTCCATGGGCTAAATTTAGCAGAAAACGGGGCTTTAGTCATTTTTGGACGACTAAATGAGATTGGCGACGACAAAAGAACAAAAAAAGAAACCCTTACGGATTTCTTCTTTTTCGACTCCTTTTGGGAGCTACGCTTGATAACTTGTTCAGACTATCAAATCAACTACTACTTGTCAAACAACCTGCGTTGTATCTTGGTGGAGGATGGGGGAGTCGAACCCCGCCCCTTGCGGAGCCGTTCGTGTATCAAGCGTAGGTGGCACCCGCCACTGCATCCCCCACAGATGTGTTTTCTTTATACATTAGATTAAGAAAATAACAAGATAGAATATTCTAGTTTCAATAGAATTATTGGTAAGCATAGATTAAAGTGCTTTTAATGATGCGTGTTTTATGAACCGATCTCGTCGTGAATTAATGAGAACTATTTATGTTTTCTATTTTTAGTAGAGAATGCCTAGATAGCAACATTAACCTACAGCCGAATAAGTTTCTCCAACCACGGAACACTTTGATTCTTGCGTTGCCACCACAAGTCCTCCCAAATGTAGTGGACAGCAAGCTGGCGGTACTTACCAAACCGGTCAAAATACCTAAGCAACTCGTCAATCTCCACAGGATTTTCCGGCTCGCGGTCAAAAAATAACTTGGAATAAATCTTTTGCTCCCACGGCGAAATGTGCATAAAAAAGTCGTACTGATGAAAAATATCAAAAAGCAAATACCAAACCGTAGCCGGTCCTACGCCGTAAAGCTTGAGGAGCTCCCGCTTTTGCGTCTCCAAATCAGTCGCGCGCAGGGCAAGCTCGTCAATCTGTCCCGCCCTAAAAGCGTCGTCCAGCTTTTTAATAGATTTTGCCCGGTATCCCAACTTAAGCACCCGCAGGTCAAGTTCCGAAACCGCCTCCAAACTCCCCGGTTGCCAAAACGCCCATAACTGCTTGCCGTCAAACCTAAGAGATTTGCCGTAATGCTCAAACAAAGCCTGCAACATCTGCACCGACCTTTTAACAAATGTATTTTGCAACACGATGCCGATAATTAAATATTCGTACAGTGAACCCGCGTGCCCCGGTCTCATACCGTAAAGTCTGTTAATTGATTCTTTTAGGACGAGATCCTTGCTAAATTGACTGTAAAAGTCGGTAAGGTCAAGATGTAAATTGTAGCGATAAATAATTTCCTGTTTTAGCGACTCCAAAAACTCCGGATCCAGCTTGCGAGAATAAAACACTTCCACTTTTACTAAGGGCTTGGCTTTGGTACCCGCGTCCACAAACTTAAGCCCCACCTGCCTGCCCTGCCAAAAATAAGTCTGCCACCTAACGCCCGGCTCGCAATAATTATCCTGACTGGGAAAATGATCCGGCTTGTGAAAAGTGGCGTCAAAGATAAAAGGTGGGGTTGCGGGCAGTGTCAGATTTGCGACTTTCTTAAACTCCATAATCATTCCTCAAATGGCTCGGACGCTTCCCAAACATTTCCATCGGGATCTTTAAAATAAGCAACTTTTTGCCCCCAAGCGGTTGTTTTAGGTCCCTCAAATGTCAACACTCCCTTGGTTTTTAAACTTTGACAAGCTTTTTCCAAATTCTCTACCTGAAACCCCAAACATACACCACCGCCATGACCCATATGCTCTTTAGGAAACATTGCTACCGCAGCGTCTTTCTGAAAAATTGCAAGCTCTGTGCCCTCAAGCTCAAAATTTGCAAACTGGTCTCCGTCCCGCGACTTCAATTTTAACCCCAAAACATCGTGATAAAACCCAAACATTTTCTTAAAGTCCTCAACCAACAAACAAACTGCAAACAACTTTTTAAACATATTAGCCTCCTTTACAATTTAATAATCTGTATTATTTTAAACCGCCAACATCGGAACGGCTAGTGTAGTAAACTACACCTATGCACACACTTCAAAAGCTTATGTTAAAACGGCTTGTTGGTAAAAACGGTCGGACTTATTCCGATCTGACTCAAGACTATGACTCGGAAACTAATATTGCGTTCCATCTAAAACAGTTGCTAAACGAGAACCTAGTAGAAAAACGAACCGATGGGTATTTTCTCACAGCCAAGGGGGTAAGCGTGGCGCAAAGCGAGGATTTTAAAGTGTTTTTCGTAGGTTTTGTCTGTAACTGTGGTGACGAATATCTAGTCAAACCGCACGAAAACGCCAAAACTAACTTTTACAATTTGCCAAGCGGTGCACCGTTGTTTGGAGAAGATCTGAAAGACGCTCTCCCAAGGCTGTTTTACCAACAATTCGGCCTGACGCTCCCCTACAACGCCTTTTTGTTCAACTCTTTACACTTGAAAACCGTAATTACATCGGAAAAAGATGTACTGTTTGATGAGGCTTTTACCGTTTATCGGGTCGACGTCACAAAAGACCAAAGAAATCTACTGACTTTTCCCACTAGCTGTACTTGGATGACTGTGTCTGAAATCTTAAAACTTCCCAACAAGTGGCCCGAGATTGATTTGTGTATCTTAAAAAAGGATTGGAAGATCTACAATGTCTATAACATTACATCGGACTATATTTTGCGCTAAACTGACTTTTTATTAATCCAGAAGCTTTAAAATTTGCGGGAGGTGGGTTTTGCTGTAGTGTCGCGTCTCAATATCGATTAGTTTACTTAAAGCCGTCTACCTTTACTCCAGAATTACACAATCCTATCAATCAAATCGTTACAAAAACAGGCGTATCTGGCTAAATCACGCTCAAATCTAGCTGTTGCTTGGGGAGGCACGCCCTGCGCCACATTGTCGGC
>CAZTSS010000013.1:0-11865 GCA_964616765.1 uncultured Candidatus Saccharibacteria bacterium | reverse complement strand
TTTATTGTCTTTAAAGGATGTTTCTCAAATTAGCTGAATTTTGAAATGGGTTCTACGATATCAAGCTTATCAAAATGGTTTCTGAAGTTGTATCCGTCCCGGTAATAGCACTTGGTGGTGCTGGTAGTGGTGATCATCTCCGTGAAGCCATTACTGAGGGTGGTGCGTCTGCGGTAGCTGCTGGAAGCTTGTTCGTATTTATGGGGACTAGAAATTCCGTCTTGATTAGCTACCCAAGTAAAGAAGAACTAGTTTCTATCTTTCACACTGAACTTATAGGATAGGTAGAGCATTATTAAGTAGAGAACGGAATAGCTAATGCTAAAGAAGAGGATGCTCAGAGAAGGACTATTATTGTAATAGCCGATGTACATTGAGAGTAAAGTGAGTATGAACAGAGCGATTTCCCAAAGTAAGTCTATATGTTGCTTTTCTGCGATATATAAGGTGTAGCTTAGTGTGCTAGAGAAGAACTTGATAAAATACATCAATGAAAGTAACCGTATATACATACCGGCAATCTGCCACTCTTGGCCGAAAATAATTGGTACAAGTGTCGGACCTGTCAAGAACAGCAATAAGAACGGTAAGCTCGAGTACAGCGACATCTTTCTAAAGACCTTTACATAAATATCTCTGCAACTGCCAGTCTCCCGGTAATCGCGACTCGCACGCTCTTTAAACACGACTTGCACAGCTGACGCGATAAAAGAGATTGGAGTTGCCAGTACTCTCTGCGAGAGTGAAAATTGTCCAGCAATGAAGGGTCCGAAGAAGGAACTAAGGAGAATGTTCGGGATCTGATTTGAACCTACATTTAAAAAGTCTGAAGATAGGCTGTATTGTGGGAACTTTTTATACTTAATCGCCTGTTTGTACATATTTCTTAGTATGTCTAAAGTGAGCGGAAGACTCCTCTTAATAATCAGTTCTCCGGATAATACTAATAAGGCGAGGGTATTTCCGGCCACCTGCGCAATAATAAGGCCATTGATTGGGCAACCCGCCGTAGCCAGAAGTAGTTGGAAGGAAACCACCATACCTGTTTTATACACCATATTTCTCGAGAGTACTTTAAACAACTTATGTCGGGTTGCCCAACTATACATAGGTTGATAAACTGCGCTGGTAAAAATGGAGACTGGGATGAGAAACACCAGGTTTTCGTACCCGGAAAGGTTTAACACGGTCATAATATCGTCCTTAAGTAGGGCAACAGCAATAAAAGAAAGTATGCTTGTACCAAGTGCTAATAGGGAAGCGAGGCTGACAATTGATGCCGCGTCCTCGTCTCTCTCCGGTAAAATTACTGCGAGCTCGTATCTTCCGGTCGCTACGAGGGCTGCTATTAGCGATATCGAAGTAAATATCGCGTATACCCCAAAATCATAAGGACTGTAGAGCCTGGATATAATGGGTGATATCAAAATAGGGATAGCCTGAGAAAGTGTTGTACCGTAGATCATGGTGGTCACATTTGCTTTGAAGGATTCCCCTTCATTGTTTAGGGGGGTTACATTCTTTAGGAATGACTGAAGGTTAATCTTTTTCATAAAGAGCTAGCATCCAGTAATTCTTTGTTTTGCTTGGAATTAACGCCTTCGCTATTTTATAAACGGTGCGAGGAGGCGTCTTTCTGACGTCATCTACCCTTGCGGTGTTGGTGTCCGGAAGGTATCCACATACTGGACAGAGGTACCCAGCTGGTAGTCTTCGCGGGAACAGTCCTCGGTACGAGTTGTATAGTTTAGATACAGCCCAGTATTCTCTGTATAGTCCCTCAAATAGTGTCTTCAGATGTTTACAGTTTCTTCTGTTCAGTGAAGAGTTTAGGTCAGTTTCGTTCAGCGTCCTTTTATGGTAGTCATGATTAAATCGGGATTCACACCTCGGACACGCAACAAGATTTATTAATAAGTTTTCTTCAAGTGGTGTGGAAATAAGGATGTATCTTTTTGAAACACGGACCAATTCATCAAGACCACGGTCAAAGATATCCATAGGTAGGTGTTCGATAACCTCCAGACAAGTTACCAGATCGAATTCCTCATTCTTAAAAGGAAGTTCTTCGATACTAGCGAAATATTTTTCTGTAGTGACATGTTCTAGAGCCGCTTTGCTTGAATCCACCCCACATAGTCTTGAGTATCTTCTTCCATCCACCGCATTATTGAGCAAGCTTAGAAATTCTCCGTTACCGGAACCTACATCCAAGATGGAGGATATGTCTTGGGGTAACATCGTTAGTACTTTACGAAATCTTTCGGCATCCTGTTTCGAGAATTTTTGCTGTGTCCAAAAACCCTTGTTTTCGTAGTATTTCTTTTCTAAGTCCATAAATTACCTTTGAAAAAGGTGCGAAGTGTTAGGAATATCTTTTTGCATGTTTGATAGTACCAAGACTTCTCATATGAAGGGTAGTCGTCAAACGATTTCTTGGGCAGATCCATGATTGTGTCAAATTCTTTTTCGGTGATTCCCAGTTTTTTTATTACATACTGAGTATCCTGTTTAAGTACCTCTGGATCATATGCCGGTTTTTTTAGTTCTGCTAAAGCGTACTCCCGCGAGATCTGATCAGAAAGGATTAGGCTTGATAAATGTGCCCTTCTTTTATCAAAACCGAACTTTTTGGGTAAAATATAACCTTGAAAAAATCTTGTGTAAATTGACTCATAATGTTTCCCCCCGTAATATTTCCAGTCAAACTTTTCTTCTAAGGCCTTCATGGCGAGGGTTTTGTTGTAATCCATGTAATCCAAAATAGGCAATGTTATTACTTTTTTCGTATATTTTTTAATTAACCATTGGATCAAGTTAAAGTGCGGGAAGTTTACTAAACTGGATTTTCCGTATATTTTATTAACGGAAGATATGTATTTCCAGTCGAAGTGACCGTGCGACCAGGCTTTGGGGTGAATAAGCTCGGTAGCTTGATTATTACCCAAAATCACATACTTCAAACCGTTCTTTTTTGCAGCTTGGTACAGTACCGCCACAATAGCGTGGTCTGTTGGGATTTCGGAGTCTGGTGTCGATGAACGCAAGAAGGCAAGCTGAAGGTTGCGAAACTCATCCCAATCTAATACATGGGTGTATAAGTCTATTTGGAGCTTACCTAACAGCAACTTAACATTTTTGACGGCTAGTGTAGAGTCCCACCCGTTATCTAAGTGCACCGCCAGAGGACGTAGACCTAACTCCTTAACTTTGTAGGCGATGTAAGAACTATCTACTCCTCCGCTAACCCCTATTACACAGTCATACTTTTTTCCTGTCCCCTCCTTCTTAATCTTCTCTACCATACTAAGAAGTCGTTCTTTTTTCTTCTCTGTATTAAGAGAGAAGGGTGGTTTGTTTAAGATTATGTCAGCGTTATTACAATAATTGCAGACCCCATTCTCGTCAAAGAATATGTCAGGATCGGTAGTATCCATCACGCATTTGACGCAGATTTGTGTTTCAGCTTGCTTCACTGGATTATTTTACCACTAGCGGTTGTTTGTTCCGACAAGACCTCTTTTAGGAAGGCTAGTCGTAGTTGCTCTTTTCTTTCGACATCCACAAGTGGAAAAAGGCTTTTTCTCACATCAGTAGGGCTGTAATGGTAACATCTTTGGATAAAATCACAAATCTTAGTTACGGATCTATTTACATTGTCTTCGGTGCTGTCGAGCTGAAGGATATAAGGCGATGGCTCTTTTGATAAGTCAGTGTCGTAGTAACCTAAAATTATTGGAAGTCCGCATGCAACATACTGCCGGACTTTTAATGGGCATGCTTCTTCCATTTTGTTTATGTGCAGTGATAGGGATGCAATTCCTACATGGGATTCCGAAATCACCTTACGGCTAGTTTCTGCATCCAGATATCCATAAGGCTGGATGTTTGGATGTATGACCCAATCAGGATTCAGCGCCCTTAGCTGTTCTTTTGTATAGCCGATAATTCTGAATTTGACGTCGGACAGTTGTGTAGCCAACCAAAGTATTTTATCCACGCCATGCCATGGATTGTTGGGCGTTCCGATAAAAACGCATGTGGGTTCACTGCATTTAATTTCAACCTCGGGTTTCAACCAGAGTTTTGCTCCATTAGAAACGACTACCGACTTCTTCCTAAATCTTGAAAAGTGTAGATTTTGTTGTAATTCACCCGTCACGAAAACTAGCCCATTTACGGAATTTAGTATAAACGCTCTTGTTAACTTGTTATAGAGCCCGAGTAAGGACCCGGATAAATAGCGCTCTTCCATATCGTCGCTATTGATTTCCATTACTGTGGGAAATGCAGTTAGTATCCTTATAATACTTGGAGTGTATATTAAAGATCTGGTGTAAATCAGGTCTGGTTTGTACTCGAGTAACAACTCAAAGCACTTTTTGGCGTTTAGTTCCATGATAGATATTTTTTGTATAGGGTTGTGGCCGGGATTTTCGAATAAGACTCCGTCTTTTATCACAGAAATAGAGCCTGTAGAGTTTACTGAGAAGACTTTCACATCGTGACCGGGCTGTTTCCAAGATACTATTTGATCTCTAATTTTTTGTACAACTCCACTTTCTTTGGCAATGTCTTCCTTTAATAGATAGGCGATTTTCATTATAAGTCCGTAACCGAAATCGGTCTACTTGAGGTTACTAGTTTCGTACTGTCACCCTGCGTATTCCCCGGCAATTCTAAATTCACAAATTTTGTTACATGATATAGTTTCTTTAATGACCTAAGCTGTTTTTTTGTGCAACTTTCGCAATAATAGGTTAGCCTTGTCCCCATAACTTTTAGCAATCGTTTCTTTGGTACCCAATCCTTAAGACTCCAATTCCACTCCGGTTCCATATAAGTCTCATTTCTGTAGAAGGGGATAATGTTTTTACCTACAGTATCCGTGACTACTACAATCTCTGTCGGCCCAATAAGTGTTGAAATCTCTTTATATCCCATTTCCGTACCATATTTTTGAGTGAGGAAGATCTGGCCTTGTGTGTTATTGGCTCCGGTTAGAAAATACGCAGTGGCTACTAGAATTGAGGCTCCAACATAGAATCCTAGGGCGATGGCCGCAATTATCGGAATTCTTTTGTAATAAGAATTAAGTAAGATAGGCAGCATTAGAACGAAGAGCAGAATCTTAATTAGGATCTTCTCTACTACGAAAGTAGTTTCCTTTGATACTTGAAGGCATGTGAGAAGTGCAGCAATGACAAAGATAGTAACTTCCGTCTTCGGAGCCCATCGTTTTAGAGTAAAGCTAAGGAATAAAATAATTGTTGAGATGTAAACAGGAAAGAGATATCTACCTTGGCTAAACTGTGAGATATAAAGCAATGTGTACAACAGGTGGTATGTGGAGAGAAGGCCTAGATTTGAGTTGAGATTTGTTTTGATTTGATAGAGGGCAAAGAGCAAAGTAGGTAAGTACACAACAAGAGGAATGGATAGGAGGCTAAATGAGCTTGGGGACACGAGCTTATTCGCGTAGTTTACGACTATCACTTCCAGAGTTTTTAATAAGCTTCTGTTTTCTGTAGTGTCTTGTACAGATGTGGGGACAACAGGTTCTGAAGCTATAATATCTGGTATTACACTTTGAGGTGACGCAGGAGTGTTATGGATAGCGTTTCTGTCTAAAGTGATGTAATCCATAGAGTACTGGATAAATGCCTTTTCTTTTGCGAGTCCGGTTATAAAGGCAATATAGATATTTAAAGGTATGATGGAGGTGCAGAACATAAGTACAAAAAACAATAAAGTGGGTAGAATTTGGGGTATAGTTACTTTTAATACGCTGACCGCCCTTTTGACAAAGCCATTGTTTTCGCTTGAATATGAAGTGACAGCGAGCCAGAGGAAGTAGGGTGCTGCGAAGCCAAAGTAGATATACTCCTTGGCGTCCAAAAGAAGTACTAGAAGTAGCCCGATGACCCACATATTCCACTTTGATAGTATGCCGTACAGTAATAGTATAAGCGCAAACAATGCGGGAATCTCTCTCAGGTAAGTGGGTGTAACTAATAGAAATCTTTGGCTGGTAGCCAAGAGTACACAACCACTAACACTCAGCCAGGGCGAAAAAAAGAACCTCCTTAGTAGTTTATAGAACAGTACGCACGATACTGAAGCCAACAACACATTAAACAATGTGGGGATCCAGACAGATGGTCCCGTAACGATAAGTCCTAGTGCCGGGATTATTTTAAATATAAAGCCGTGTATCCCAACCCCATAATTACCAAGCCACTCTCCACTTTTTATTAAGTTAGACATTAAAAGCGTTTCGTTAAGGTAGAGCACCTCGTCTCTTACCGGGGCTCTAAAAAAGAGGATAATACTAAGGCCGAAAAAGATCACTAAACTAGAGGTTAAGTACGCAAAAAAATTCGGCCCCAGTCGGGCAAATCTGTCTTGTACTAGTTTGCTTAATGACATACTTGAATATATGATAAGTATCATAACAGGTATGAAGAAAATTACTATTCTATTTAGTGTCGGTAGCCTCTCAACCGGTGGAAAGGAAAAACAACTAGCGGAAACTATAAAAGGTATATCGGCTGAGAAATACAGCGCCTTTCTTATACATAGCGGAGGAAAGGCACATTTCTTTGAGAGAATTGCGATCTATCTTAAAGGATCTAAAGATATCAACAGGTATGATGTCTACTCATTTATCAAATACTGTATTTCAGTTAAGCCCGAGGTTATTTGCTGTTGGTCTAGACCTACAGCCTATTACTCATTGTTCTATAAAGCGCTGATCGACCGGAATTGCAAAATTTTAAATTGTAGTATACAAAGCGCGCCGGTAAAGAAATCAATCTTTACATTGTTGGACAGTGTTCCCTACTATCTTTATTCGTTTGTTGTCGGAAACTCTGTGGCAGGATTAAAAACATTCGGTCAGTTCGGTAGGCGCGGTCGTTTTGTGCTTTATAACGGGATAGATGTACCAGATTTTACCCAGGATGAGAGAGTGTTACTGCGCAAAAAGCTTTCTTACCCCGAAGCAATATTCATGATACCTATGGTCGCTGGTTTAAAAAATACTAAAGATCACACAGCTCTGATAAAAGCAGCAAAGCTAGTTCAGGATGGCGATGCATCGATAAGGTTTTACGTGGTCGGGGAGGGTCCGAACAGAGTTAGAATAGAACAGCTAGTAGCTGAAGAGGGTATAACTAATGTTAGCATGTTAGGTAACAGGACGGATGCTTTAGAGATTTTGGCAGCAAGTAACTTGTCTGTTCTATGTTCCACAAATGGAGAGGGTTTGTCCAATTCCATTATGGAGTCGCTTGCTTTGGGAGTACCGGTAGTCGCCACTGCAGGCGGAGGGACAGGTGAGATGCTGGAAGACGGAAAAAACGGTTACCTTATTCCTATTGGTGATTACCGTGCGTTGGCCGATAAGATACTCTTTCTAAAAAACAACCCCGGCGTTCTCGCGCAGATGTCGATTGAGGCTAGCAAAGTGAGAGATAAATTCTCTGTTGCAAAAATGATAGAAAACTTCGATTCGATAATCGATCAGGTCTACTCGGCTAACAAGCCGTTAAGCAAGGACAAATAACCCTTTAAAGTTGTCTCTCTGTTTAGGTGCTTTTCTGCATACTCTCGAGCTTTTGCGCCTTCCGCTACCAGTTGCTCGTCGTTTGTTAATGCCTCGGCAAGGGTATGTCCAAAAAGGTTTTCATTGCTAATATCTACCGTCTTAATAAAACCATGGTCTTGTTCTATGCTGGTAAAAATCGGTAGTTTGCTTGTAACGGCAATGAGACCGCTACCAAAGGCCTCTGCAAGAGATACGGGAAAGCCTTCAGCATAGGAGGGCAGAACGAAAACATTGGAATTTTGGTACTGCTTTGGTAATAAATCGTGCATGACATGCCCTAAAAAAAGGACATTCTTATCTATTCCAAGTTTTGAAGTCAGTTCTTTTAGGTAGTCTTTCATATCTCCCTCACCTACAAGAGACAGACTCGCGGCGGGACAGCGGACAAGGCATATTCTAAAAGCTTTGATTAACTCTTCTACACCTTTTGTTTTTACTAAACGACCCACAAAGAGTAGCTTATGCCTATTTTCTTTTACACCTTCATACGGTACAAACACATCCGTGTAAACGCCTGTTGGGGTGATTGCAATTTCTTTGCGGTACCCCAGATCCTTTGCCTTTGTGGCCAGCTCTGTGCTAACGGCAGATAGCGCATCAATGTGAGAAAGCGTGAATCTTTTTATCAGGCGAGATACCGGGTCACTAAAAGAGTTCATATCAGTCCCTCGCAAGGTACATAAAACTCTAACTTCCCTCCTAATAAATACTTTGTAAAGGGCTGCTGTAAAGCCTGCAGGGACTAACCAGTTTGCGTGAATTACCCGCACCTTATACTTATTGACAATAGAAATAATGGAAAGTAATTGTGCTAAAATATATAACGGTATTATCAAAGTTAGGAGATAATTTCTCTTAAGGTTGGGTAGAATCCCATTTCCCTGACAGAGACCAAGATCTCCAAAAGGTGTAATGGGCTGTTTAATTACGGTAATACCTGTGCTCCCAGGCTGTTGACTTGTATCGACATTTTGGGGTGTGAGTACTATAACATCGAATTGCTCTGCCAGCTTCTGGCACGTTTCCAAAATGAAACTGGAACTGCTATTGGTTGATACAGGATAAGAGGATGTGATGAATAAGATTTTTTCCCTCACTGTTGCAACCTCTCATTGTCCATCATATCCATCCACATGGCAAAAACCAGAGATTGAAAGCCGGTGAGGGATAGTAAAACAAATACTAAAAGGTTCTGCAGAGTTAAAGTACCGCCTCTTAATAAAACATTGACAATTTTATACAAAACGGGAATGTTTATTACAAAGAGAATGAATGCAAAATGGTATAGTAAAAAAAGCGGGTGAAAGTCCCTAAACAGATATTTTGCGTATAACCTTTTCCAGAACGACTTAAAGAGTAGCCAGCTTATTTTGGGTACAACCCTCATCTCCTTCATTTTTGATACCTCTCCAACATTGTAAACGGGCTTGCTGGGGATTTCTTTAACCGTACAGAACGCAATATTTAATTTGACTAAAATGTCGTTTGGACAGCCGTACGAGCGATAAATCTGGTGGAGCCTTATTGCTTCCAAAGCTTTTAGACCTATGGCAGTGTAGCCGGTTTGGGTGTCTGATACCCTCCAGTAACCGCTGGCGATCTTGGTCAATAACGAAAGTACCGAGTTCCCAAAGTACCTTACTTTGGGGATGACAAAAAGAGCGGATCTGTGCGAGAGTCTGTTAGCTTTTACATAGTCGACTTCTCCGGTTATTACCGGCAGGCAGATATTTTCCAGCTCATCGGGATCCATTTGACCGTCGCCGGCCATTACCGCTGTGCAGTCAACATGATGATCTTTACACCATTTGTAGCCCGTTGCTATTGCCCCGCCAACAAACCCTTTTTCCAGGTGGTTGATCAGGATTATTCTGTTTTTTTCCGGATTCTGGTTTGCTACGGCACTTTTGGTAAACAGTTTTCCCTCATTGGCGTTTAGATCTTCTACCACGAGCTCTGCCTTGTTGTACCTGTTGGGTTGTACTTTGTTCTTGCCGTTTAGTTTTGTTGGTTCCGTGCTGTCGGCTTCAATCATGGCGGTTACTACTTGAGCAGTGTTGTCTTTAGATACATCGTTGACCACAACAATTCTGTCGACAAAATCCGGCATAGTCTCCAACACGATTTTTATTTGCTTTTCCTCGTTGTAGGCTGGTACTACAACCGCCACCGTTTTTCCGTTTAGCACAGTGGGGAAATTATAGCCTTGGATTAAGATTCTGTCGACCAAGCGTGTGATAAAATGGGTTTTGTGAAAAACTTTGCGTTAATTGGTGTTGGCGGCTACATTGCACCCAGGCACCTCCAAGCCATTAAAGATACGGGTAACAACCTTGTGGTTGCCATGGATCCAAAGGATTCGGTGGGGATTATGGACAGGTATTTTCCCCAGGCCAGCTTTTTTACAGAATTTGAACGGTTTGAACGGCATGCAGAAAAACTTAGGCGCGAGGATAAGGGAAGCGAGATTCATTATGTGAGTATTTGTAGCCCCAATTATCTGCACGACGCGCATATGCGGTTTGCCCTAAGAATTGGGGCTAATGCCATCTGCGAAAAACCGCTTGTTATTAAGCCGTGGAACTTGGATGCTTTGGACGACTTGGAGAAGGAGTACGGTAAAGGCAAAATTAACACCATTTTGCAGTTGCGAGTCCACCCTACCATTGAGGCGTTAAAAAAGCAGTTTGAAGGGAAGGCCAAAGGCAAAAAGCACGATATTGATTTAACTTATATAACCCCCAGGGGCAAGTGGTATTTAATTTCCTGGAAGGGCGACATAGAAAAGTCCGGCGGGGTTACTATGAATATCGGAATCCATTTTTTTGACATGCTGATCTGGATTTTTGGCAAGCCGGTAAATATGCAGCTCCACTATCAGGACGATGTTAAAGCGGGCGGGTATATAGAGCTGGAGCGCGCTCGCGTCCGCTGGTTTCTCTCCACCGATGTTAACGATTTACCAAAGGAGAAACAAAAAGAGGCAAAAGCCTTTAGGCAAATTACTATCGACGGCAAGGAGCTGGAGTTCTCCGAAGGCTTTACCGATCTGCACACAGAGGTTTACCGCAGGACTTTGGCGGGCAGGGGGTTTGGGATAAAAGATGTTAGACCGGCAATAAAGCTTGTGTACGACTTGGGTACTTTGGACAAGAGGAAGTATTCCCAGAGCTACGCCCATCCGTTTTTGTACAAACATAACTAACATGGCATTTATAAAAGGAAAAAATACCGTTATTGAAGAGGATGTAACAATAGGCGAGGGGACGGTGATCGGTAACAATGTGGTCATTCATAAGGATACAATTATTGGTGACAATGTCAGGGTTGATGATAACGCGGTAATAGGTAAGCTACCCATGAAGGCTGTTAATTCAGCGACTACCACTAACACGGATTTGCTCGGTACTAAAATTGGCGATAACGCTTTGATTGGGAGCTGTGCAGTAATTTATAGGGGCGCGCAGATAGGCAATGATGTGTTGGTTGCCGATCTGGCTTCTGTTAGGGAGAATGTAACGGTTGGGGAAAAAACCATTATCGGTAAAGGTGCGACTATCGAAAATAAAGTTACCATAGGTAAATATTGCAAAATTCAATCTAATGTCCAAATTGTTCCATACTCTGTTATTGAGGATTATGTCTTTTTGTCACCGGGAGTAATGACCTCTAATGATAAACATGTAGCGCGACATAAACCAGGATCCGCAGAATTTAAAGGTGTGACAATTAAAAGAGGTGCCAGGTTAGGTGTTGCCTCTGTAACCCTGCCCGGAATTACTGTTGGAGAAGAAGCTCTGGTAGGAGCAGGTGCGGTGGTTACAAAAGATGTCCCACCTAAAAAAGTTGTTGTGGGGGTGCCTGCCAGGGTAATTAAAGATGTGCCCCAAGAGCAGTTGCTAGAGAACCAGGAGTGCTAATGACAATTCCGTTTGTAGATCTTAAAGCGCAATATAAGAAGTTAAAATCAGAACTTGACCCGGCTGTGCAGGAAATTATGGAAAATGGGACTTTTATTATGGGCAAACCAGTAGAGCTTTTTGAGCAAAGTATTTCCGACTATTTGGGCGGTCAAGCTTTGGGCTGTGCTTCCGGCAGTGACGCGTTACTTCTGGCTTTAATGGCTCTAGACATTAAGCCGGGGGATGAGGTTATAACCACCCCCTTTACATTTTTTGCAACGGCCGGCGCTATTTCCAGACTTGGAGCCAAGCCCGTGTTTGTCGATATTGACGAAAAAACCTATAACATTGATC
>CAZTSS010000012.1:0-12060 GCA_964616765.1 uncultured Candidatus Saccharibacteria bacterium | reverse complement strand
AGGTCCTCGACTCGGTTCTCGATAAACCATCCGCCTTGGACAATCCTAACTCCTGATGCTTGTCACTTCTCGTTTCCGAGTCTGCGGGGTCACGCTTAGTGCGTCCGCACTCCGAATCTACCACACCCTGAAGTCGCCTAACCCAAGCAAGCAACGCGTCCACACTCATGGAGGAAACATCCCAAATGCTCCGGTCGTCAATCACCACCGTTAAAACCTCTTTTTTAAGCCGAGTACCAACGCAAGCTTTGCACGGCTCTTTCACCATGTACTTTTCGATCTCGTTTCTGATAAAGTCGGACTTGGTTTCCTTGTGCCGACGGATTAAATTGGGCACCACGCCCTCGTATCTTGCCATATATTGACCCACCCTAAACTTTCTATCGTCGCCAAAACCATAAAGAATAATGTTTAGCGCGCGCTCGTCCAGCTCGCCGAGTGGCTTAAGAGTAGAAAACTTACACTCCTTGGCCACGGATTCAATAACTTTTGCCAGCCAACCCATGCTCTCAAAGACGCCGCTCCAAGGCAGAATGCCACCCTCTGCAATGGACAGTTGCCGGTTTAAGACTAAGTCGATATTGATGTTTTGCTCCGTACCCAACCCGGTGCAGGCGGGGCAAGCGCCGTGCGGCGAGTTAAAAGAAAAGCTCCTGGGCTCAAGCTCGGTAAATGACAAATTGCAAACAGGACACGCGAACCGCTCTGAAAACAGGTGATCGACCATAGTTTTTGGCTCGGCAGGAAAGTCAAAGGAGTCGTCTTTAATAATGGACAGAATAATACTGCCGTTGCCAAGTTTACTGGCGGACTCCACAGCCTGATACACCGCCGACCTAATATCTTTTTCCGAGGTATCGGCGCCACCACCGGCCGAGGTCATGCGTTTTTTGCTGATAATATGCCGGCTGACCACCGCGTCGACCGTATGTTTGTTGGTTTTAATCAGGACGACTTTTTCTTTAAGATCTTTAACGACGCCGTCGATTCGGGCGCGCGCGTACCCTTGCTTTTTTAAGTTATCAAACAGGTCTGGAAACTCGCCTTTTCTATCTTTAACAACAGGCGCCAAAATAAGTACGCGCGCGCCCCGCTCCGTCCCGTATTCTTTTTCCCGACTAATAAGATCAAAAATGCCATTTACCATCTGCTCCACCGATTGCCTGGAAATCTCCCGACCACAATTTGGACAATGCTGATGGCCAATTCTTGCATATAAAAGTCGCAAAAAATCATAAACTTCCGTCACCGTCCCCACCGTCGATCTGGGATTATGGCTGACAGTTTTTTGGTCAATCGCAATCGCCGGCGACAGGCCTTCAATCGAGTCCACATCCGGTTTGTCCATCACCCCCAAAAACTGCCGGGCGTAAGAAGAAAGACTCTCCACATACCGCCGTTGGCCCTCCGCGTAAATCGTGTCCATCGCCAACGACGATTTGCCGGAACCGGAAACGCCGGTAAACACTACAAGCTTGTTTTTGGGTATTTCCAGATCGATGTTTTTTAAATTATGCTGGCGCGCACCTTTAACCACAATTTTTGCCAGATTCTCGGCTTTTTGGGAGTCGCCGACTTTATTTGCGTCAATATTTGCGTCAATAATCGTTTTTTCCACAGCAGTCTATTATACGGGAATTATTTGGGTTTTCAACCCATTTTTAATTTGGGATTAACAGACATTTTTTAATTATGCTCTGGACAGTCATTTTTAAATGAACGATAAACCACTTTTTGTAAATTTAGGGCTTTTGTTACGGCGTTAGTTGTATGACACTTATGCTATTGTTCGGTTAAATATTTTCGCGAACTATTTTTAAACTGTTGTTAAAGCAAATATCAAGTTTTCCAAAATAATTAGTGAACGACCCTAGTTTGGAAATATCATAGGTTACTGTGGCTGTAATTACAGTCACGGTGACAGGCTGTGTTTTTAAGTTATATTGACAGCCTTAAAACTATGCTCCCGACATTGTTCGCTTATTTTTTAACAATGTAAGTATTCTCTTGTTACTACGGGACAAAAATAGTTCGCGTATTTTTATAAGTGAACTAACAAGTATCTGTCATACTTTATCGGCTTTAGTAACAGTCTTAAATTGGAGTAATACGGGAGTTAGTTCATTTAAATATGTGTCCTTTGGGGCATTCATTATTTTATCGTCTAAGTGTCTGACGGCAGAGTTTTAGGTTTAATTTGGCTAAACCCGTAGTCCAGACTATGCTAGCCGGAAATAGGCGTCGACAGCAACTTCTGCTATCGGAGGACTCCTTCAACTATATTTCGTCGACCGTAAGGAAAACATCGCGGGCAGGGTTTTATGCGATGATGCGAAAAACCGAGACAAAAGTCGTGGTTTTTTGTTCACTTTTTTGCTCACTTACAAAACATAAAGTCACTTGCAAACAACCTTAAGAGTCATGCCCTCATTAAGCTCTTCCCAAACACTTAAACCATTGGCGCCAGCCAAAACATTGTATTTTTCCCCGTCGCCACAAACTCTTTGGGCTACATGCCACAGACCTTCACCTTTTTGGACTACTGTAGTTCCGGTAGCAGGCTCTGCGCCCTTTTCTCCTACTTCCGCCGGTGTTTCACCCTCTGTCTGACTTTGAGCAGGCTCCGAGGCTTCTTTTCCCGACTCTGTTCCCGCCTCTGTTCTAATCTCTGTACCGGTCCCTGTTCCTGATCCTTCCGCCGATCCCTCAGATTCTTTTCCCTCGCCAGCCTTTTCTCCGGTCACCTGCTTTACCAGACCGCTGTCGTCAATCACCATGTTCCCAGTCCTCGACTTAGTAAAATAAGCGTAGCTAAAAACAGCCACCATCACCAAAACCGCAAGACCGGTAAGCAAGTTTGCCCAATTGGCGCTTGGGTTTTGCTTTTGTAGTTTTTCCATAAACTTATTAAGCTTCTCTTTCATCAACTTCACCCCCTTTGACCGAATTCTTTGTGCATTCTAGTCCCTTTTATCTTTTTTGTCATTATCTTTATCCTTATCTTTTGGTTTGTCCGGACATAAATTTGGCACCTTGCTCCCCTGCGTAAACACCTCGCTCCGACCGCATTTGCTGTCATACTTAACAAACACGCCTTCCGGTGCTGTAAACTCTTCATTCGCAGTGCTTTCCAAAACCGTCCGCATAGCCAGATTCCAAATTGGCGCCGCCCCACTAACCCCGCTGGCCAGATATTGATTCATAGGTTTATTGTCGTTATTGCCCACCCAAACCCCAACCACATACGACGGCGTATAACCCACAGTTAGATTGTCACGCTTCTCGTTGGTAGTACCGGTTTTTACCGCCACCGTATGACCGGGGGTCACCAGCTGACTTTGAGAACCAAACGCCGGCGTTCTGGCATTGTTGTCGCTTAAAATGTTACTAATAATATAGGCCGACTCGGGGGACAAAACCTGCTCCGGCTTGGCCTCGTCCGCGCTATAAATGTCAAAACCATTAGCATCCCTAATGGAAATAAAAGGCGTTGTTGGAAGGTATTCCCCACCCCGCGCAAAAGTGGCAAAGACATTGGTTAAATCCAAAAGCCTAACCTCCTTACCACCTAAAGTCACGGAGTAACCGTAAGAATCGTCCACCTGCCAGTTTTTAAGGCCCATGTTATTACCCAAAGTCACCATATTATCCGGCCCAACCTCCTTAACCAACTTAACCGCCGGAATATTGTAGGAATTTGCCAAAGCCGATCTTAAAGTCACTGCCCCGTGAAATTTGCCGTCGTAATTTACCGGTTTATAAGTCTGCCCGCCACCAAGCTGAATAGTTAACGGCGCGTCTACAATAGTGCTGGCCGCCGTATAGCCCCGCTCCAAAGCCAAAGCGTAGGTAACCGGCTTTATAGACGACCCGGGCTGACGCAAGGCGGTAATAACATCGTAAGCCCCCCACCCCTCTTTAAAATAGTCCACCGAACCTACATACGCCAAAATCTGGCCGGTTTTAGGCTCCAAAACCACCAAAGCGCCGTTAGTGATGTTTAAATTACTAGCTTTAGCAACTTCCTCCGTGACAATTGCCTGCAAACGATTGTGTAAATCCAAATCAAGACTTGTTTTTACCGTCAAACCACCGGATTCCACCATCTGCCTTCCGTAGCGTCGCTCTAACTCTTTTCGGACATACTGCACAAAATGCGGAGCTTTAATATATTCCGCCTGTTCCACAAACTTTAAGTCCTCTGCTAAAGCCTTCTTACCTTGGTCGACAGTGATAATCCCCAACTCCTCCATGCGGTTTAATACCAACTTTTGCCGAGCTTTTGCCATGTCAATATCGCTGGCGTACGACACATAAGACGACGGCGAGGACGGCAGTCCGGCCATAAACGCGGCCTCGCCAAGCGTCAACTCCCCCACATCCTTCCCAAAAAACTTTTGCGTCGCGCTTTGAATCCCCCACGCCGTGCCCCCGTAAGGAATATTGTTTAAATACATCTCCAAAATCTCATCCTTAGTGTATTTGCGCTCCACGGCAAAAGCCAAAAACAGCTCCTTTAGTTTGCGGGTCATGGTGCGCTCGGGAGACAGCAACACATTTTTAATCAACTGCTGGGTGATGGTAGAACCGCCTTGCAACGAGTCGTCCATAATAGTAGCCTTTGCCGCCCTAATAAGGCTTAACGGTCGCACACCGTTGTGGCTAAAAAACTCGTGATCTTCCACCGCCAGAGTAGCCAAAATCACGCTTTTGGGAATTTTGGAAAGCGCAATGGGCGCGTATTTTTTGTCTACATAAATCTCGTACAAGGGCACGCCGTTTCTGTCTAAAATCCTGGTTGGCCGGTGAGTCTGGGCGTTTTCTGCCAGAAGCTCCGGCCGAGGCAAGGCGCGGTACCAACTATACCCCAATGCCGGCGCTACTAAAAAAACCAGGGAAAATATGCTTCCACCAACAAAAATTTTGGCTTTGGTAAAAAAACTGGTTGACTTTTGAACTGGGGCTACCGCTAACGCCACCTCTCTGTAACTTTTGCGGACATGTTTGGCCTGGCTTGGTGTTTGACTTTCCTTACTTAGCTGTTTTGACTTTAACGCATACTTGTTGGGCATGTGTACGACTTTTTTGCAGGCGACGCCCGCAGAAATTATCAAAACCCTAAAAGTCCTTGCAATGTTTGACGCTGAAATTCTTAACCTACTAGATACCTCGTGGACTCCCTTTTTGCAAGCATTTGGAATTGTAACAACAACAAATCGGGTACATTTTATCAGCAGACTATGGACCATTTTACCTGCACGACTAAGTAACCTTAAAGGGTACGCTATTACTTTTATTACATTGCTAATAACTATAAACGGAATACTCCCAACAAACGCTAACGCGCTTATTGCGACTATCAAGATATTTTTATTTTGGGATATTTCTTCCCGCGCGCCTTTTTGACTTTTCATATCGACCAGCGAGCAGGAAATTATTTATTGGGATTGTAGTATAAATTATAGGTTATGACAAGGGTTTTGACCGACTCGTTGCTTGGACACTGTGATTGACATCACAAGCAACGAGTCAGGACTCAACGGCGGATGTACGCGATCACATACTCGACGATCGCAAAGATCACCATCACGCCGAAGGCCACGACGGTCGCGGTCAACAACGGCCCCTGCGAAAGCCCCGCGGCGGCTTTCACGAGCCAAATCGCCCCACCTGCCGAGGCGGTACCAATGAGGATGTTCACCCCATTGGTTTCAAGAAAGGATTGGTAAGCTGACGAGGCACCGCGATAGATACTCGCCAGCCACTCGGCGGCCTGCTGCTTCGTTTCGAAAACCCGATTCTCAACCTTCGAAACGGCCGAATTCCAATCTGTTCCACTTACTTGTTGGATGGGTTGCGCGACACTCGGAGACAAGACCGGTACGGTCTGCCCGCTGATCTGCGTGGTACCAGCGTAACCACTGCAAATGTGGTTGGTGTCGTCGTAGGTCATCATGTTACTACCACTAGATGTACGGCTGATATACCAAGTGGCATCCCGAAGAACACACCACCAAGTACCACCTAGTGAGATGTCCTGGGCCAACCAATTCGGCATCTGACCCGTGCTTACGGCGGATTGAGTGGCGTAGTTTTGTTGGGAAGGTTGCTGAGCGGGTGCTTGGTAGACTTGCTGAATATAAGGCTCTGCAGACTCAATATACCCCTCACCACATGTCAGGATCTGACCCTCGTAGATCCTATTGGGATTAGGCACTCCCCAACAAGACACGCTGACCCCATACGCTAAAGAAATAGAGTAAAGGGTTTCGCCCCTCCTTACTGTATGTACAAACAGATTTACATTCCTACCGACTGCTGGCTCTGAGGTAGACGAATAATTCTGAGATCCTCCGGTAGAGTCGTTGCAAGTTAAAACTTGCCCGGGGTATATCCGGTCAGGGTTAGCCAAACCCCAACACGAAATCGCAACTCCGTAGGAACGAGAGATGCTATACAATGTCTCTCCCCTTTTGACAATATGGGAGATCGTACCTCCGGCGCTGGCGGGCTTGCTTCCCGCCACAGCGAAAATTATCACGACCACAAGGGTCGCGACCAGAAGTTTACGGAAGGGCGACATTTTGCACCTCCTTTGGTGTGTCGCTTATGTTTTCGGCTCCTTGGGAAACTCATCCGTTCTCAAGTCTCTCAACGGATCACCGCCTTAGCCGTTTTCAGACGAGTCCGGACTTCTTTCCTCCTTTCGTCCTAGCTGTTAATATATTGTCGCAATCAAATCAGAGAGTTAGTTAACTTCCCTATTAATAGCTAAAACAAAAGGAGGAATTTAGTCACAAATAATCGCAAGCAGGAGAAACAAAGCGCCCTTGTTATCAAGGTGCCAAAGAGTTTGATTAATAAAGTAAGGTTATTTTACTCTTTTTGGCCAAAATAGCAAAATTGGTTGGGTGGTGGGTTAGTTAATTCCGTCAAAAGCAAAGTAGTGGGCGGGTATTTTTAGCAGGGATAAAATGGCTGTCAAGCTAATTCTAGCAGGGGTGGGGTTTTGTGGTTGTAGTGACAGGAAAATTATCTTGTGGGTACAGACATTCTAACAGTAATAGAATGTCTGCGGTTTGGGGCCTTAATATTCTATTAGTAATAAAATGTTTTGGTCAAAAAGGGCATACATTTTAATACTGTTAAAAACTACCCCTAAAGCAGGTTTTTGAGCTTGCGGACAAGGTCGCGCAGGGTGGCGGCCTGCTCAAAGTTTAGGATTTCTGCCTGATACTTCATTTCCGCCTCCAGGCGCTTGATTTCCTTTTTTAGTTGACTTGGCGGGAGGGAATTGTAATCAATGTCCAAAACAGCTTTGGAGAGTTTACCTTTTGCTTTGTCCAGTTGTTCTTTTATAAGCTCGTCGACCAGCTTTTCCCGTAACGGCTTGGTTATTTGGACGGGGGTGATGCCCCGGTCTTGATTGTATTTTTCCTGGGCGGCGCGCCGGCGCGTGACTTCTTCCACCGCGCGGTTCATGCTCCCCGTAACATTGTCAGCATACATAACCACCTCGCCATGAACATGGCGCGCCGCCCTACCCATTGTCTGCACCAAACTCGTCTGACTTCTTAAAAATCCTTCTTTGTCCGCGTCCAAAATAGCCACCAAAGAAACTTCCGGCAAGTCCAGTCCTTCCCTAAGCAAATTAATGCCTACCAAAACATCGTACTCACCCCGGCGCAAATTATCCAAAATGTCGGTCCGCTCCAAAGTGTCAATGTCGCTGTGCAAATAAGTCACTTTGACCTTTTTCTCCAACAAATAGGTGGAAAGTTCCTCCGCCATGCGCTTGGTTAAAGTCGTTACCAGCACCCGCTCGCCCCGTTTTACCCGCTCTAAAATCCGCTCCAGCAAGTCGTCCACCTGACCTTTGGTAGGCAAAATGGTTACCAGCGGATCCAAAATCCCTGTGGGTCGCACAAGTTGCTCCGCCACCCGCCCGTCGCTCTGTTGAATCTCCCACTCATCCGGCGTGGCGCTCGTATACACCACCTGACCCACTTTTTGCAAAAACTCGGCAAAATTCAACGGCCGGTTATCCAGTGCCGACGGCAACCTAAAGCCGTAATCCACCAAAGTCTGCTTGCGCGCACGGTCGCCGTTATACATACCTCTAATTTGCGGAATACTAATGTGTGACTCGTCAATCACGGTTAAATAATCTTTGGGAAAAAAGTCCAACAGCGGAAACGGCGCTTCGCCCACTGCCCGCCCGTCAAAATACCTTGAATAATTCTCTATCCCTTTGCAGTAACCAATTTCCCTAATCATTTCTAAATCGTAATTTGTTCGTTGCTCCAATCTGTACGCCTCAATATTCTTTCCCGCGTCGCGCAACTCTTTTAATCTTTTTGCCAGGTCAATTTCTATCTGTTTAATCCCGTCCTCCCGCTTTTCTTCATTTGTGACATAGTGCTTGGCCGGATAAATCATTACAAATCCGCCTTGGCGCGCCTGTAATTTTACAAAGTCGGCCTCATCCTGCGTTTGCGCTTTAGTGTGTGAGCTCCGCCGTTCCACCGGCAAACTTTCATAGGTTAGCCCGTCTCCGGAAATCGGGTCAAAAAAGTCAATTGCTATAAGAACATCGTCCAGCACCTCCAGTCGCACCCCATAGTCCACATACGCCGGATACACATCCACCACATCCCCGCGCACCCTAAAAGTCCCGCGTTTAAACTCAAACTCATTGCGCTCGTAATAAATTTGCGTAAGCCTGGTCAGCAGGTCCACCATGCGCATTTTCATCCCCGCCCGTAGCTCCAGCGCGACTTTTGAATACTCCGCCGGCGAACCCAAGTTGTAAATGCACGACACGGAAGCCACCACAATCACATCCTTGCGGGTCATCAGCGAGGTAGTAGCCGAAAGCCGGAGTTTATCGATTTCCTCATTAATATCGGCATCTTTTTCTATGTAAGTATCAGTTTGGGGAATGTAGCTTTCCGGCTGGTAGTAATCGTAGTAGCTAACAAAATATTCCACGGCGTTTTCCGGAAAGTACTCTTTAAATTCCTGGTACAACTGTGCCGCCAAAGTCTTGTTGTGCGACATTATAAGCGTGGGCTTTTGGACGTTTTGGATCAGGCACGCAATGGAAAATGTCTTTCCCGAGCCAGTGACTCCAAGCAAAGTTTGGTGTGGTTGTCCCTCTTTAACCCACTTAGTGAGTTTTTCTATGGCTTGTGGCTGATCCCCTGTGGGTTTGTAGTCGCTATGCAGTTTAAACATCCTTGGATTCTAGCACAAATGGGCTTGACATGTTTGGTATTTATTCGGTAGTATGTTAATGATAGATTGTAGCGAGAGTTTTGCGGACTTGAAGGAGTCGGGCATCCGCCAAAGGCGGACAGTGACCCGCGACTGAAAGGACGCAAAATCGAGCCAAGTCTACAAAATTTAAGAAAGGACAAATATGTCTGCCGTAACTTTGTATAAACGCCAAAAAGAAATTGTCGACTATATTTCCCAATACATCCAAAAAAATGCTACCTCGCCGACTTTGCAGGAAATTGCCAACGCTATGGGGCTCTCGTCCCTGGCCACTGTGCATGAACACATCCAAGCCTTGGTCAAAAAAGGCGTGATCAGACGCTTTGAAGGCGCGGTCAGAGGCATAGAGCTGATTGACGAAAAACTTGCCGTGGCTACCGCCGGCATCGAACTCCCTCTTGTGGGTTATATTGCGGCCGGTAAACCTATCGAGGCCATAGAAAATCCGCTAGCCACAGTAACCGTGTCGGCAGATCTAGTGTCCAAGTCAAAAAGATGTTTTGTGTTGCAGGTTGTAGGCGACTCCATGATCGACGAGGGGATTTTAAACAGCGACTATGTGGTAATTCAGCAACAGGAAACCGCCAACGACGGAGAGATTGTAGTAGCTTTGCTGGATAATGAGTTTGCTACTTTAAAAAAGCTGTACCGTGAGCCGGGCGGAAAAATAAGACTCCAGCCCGCCAACGCCAAAATGGACCCCATTATTGTTGACGCCGATTCGGTGACGATTCAGGGGAAGGTTACGGGGATAGTCCGCAGGTATACTTAAGCCTCTGCGGTTGCGTAAACCGGAGGATTCGCACTTATTCCCGCTTTAATTTCCAAGTGGGTAATTCTAATGTTGTGTTTATCAGCTACCGTATCTAAATACCCCGACTTTGCTTTAATCTTATTGTAATCTGCAATCAGCTCCGCTCTATGGTCTCGTTCTTCCTTCTCGTGATCGTCTTGTCTTTCCGACACCTCGTAATATTTTGCGTCTACTTTATCTACTTTGTCATAGACCTTGTTGAATTGACCTAGCATACGCGTCTCGAGCCCATCAAGTTTTTTATCAAAAGCTTTCTCTGCTTCGGCAAAATGTCTGTCAACTTCACCGAATTTTTTATCAACCTTATCAAAACGCTTATTAACAACATCAAAACGCTTGTCAACCCTATCAAAACGCTTGTCAACGACATCAAACCTCCTATCAATCTCCACAAATTTATCCTTCATGTAGGTAAAACCCTCCTTCATCTGCTTTGCCAAGTCAACCACCAGGCTCTGCATTACCTTCATGTCTTGCTGGAGGTTTCTCACGGAGCCGACTAAATTATTAAATTGTAAATCTGGGATATCTTTCATGTATTTTTAATAGCATAAAAAGTATGACAGTGTCAATATGAATTAGTATGACAAGCGACGCTATTTTTGGAGGTTGCCAGTCTATCTGCTATAGTTACAAAATGGACTTGGTGGTTCACGCATTTAGATTTATTTTACATATCGACAAGTATCTTGGCGAAATTATCGCCAACTTTGGGGTTTGGGCTTATGTAATCTTATTTGTAATTATTTTTATTGAAACCGGCTTGGTGTTTATGCCCTTTTTGCCGGGTGACTCTTTGCTGTTTGCTTCCGGCGCGTTTGCCGCTTTGGGCTCGTTTAACATCGGCCTGCTACTTATGCTGCTTTGGTTTGCGGCTGTTTTGGGCGACACGGTAAATTACTGGATTGGACACTTTTTTGGCCAAAAGTTAATAGACAACCCTAAAATACCCATCAACGCTGAACATATCCAAAAAACCCATCAGTTCTTTGCCAAACACGGCGGTAAATCAATCTTTTTAGCACGGTTTGTCCCCATTGTCCGGACCATGGCGCCTTTTGTAGCCGGCATCGGCAAAATGGACTATAAAAAGTTTTTGGAATTTAATGTCACCGGTGGGTTTTGCTGGGTTTTTGGCTTTACGCTGTTAGGTTACTTTTTTGGTAATATTCCTGTCGTCCAAAATAATTTTTCTATTGTAGTTTTTGCCATTATCGGTCTTTCCATCTTACCAATTATTGTTGAGTTTATTAAGGCAAAAACGGCAAAGAAACAGGTCGACCAAGAAGTTAAATCAGATGCCAACCTATAAAGTCGGACAGCAGAAAAATATGCTAGGATAAACGCATGGATCTTACTGCCTATTACGCAAAATACCCCAAACAACAAGTAGATGAGGCGGTAGCTTATCTAAGCTATCATAACGCTAAGCCCCTACCAAAAGATGAGAACCCTGCCTACCCTATTTTGTATGTTTTTAGACACGGACAAACAGAGGACAACGCCAACTTTATTTTTTCCGGCTGGCGGGATTCTGATTTGACAGAAAAGGGCGTGGAACAGGCAAAAACTTTAGCGGAAAAACTAAACAATAAAAAACTGCACATGCTGGTGGCGTCCGACCAAATCAGAGCAATAAAAACCATGGAGCTTGCGGTTGCCTTAAACGACTTTGCCAACAAGCTGGAAATCCACAAGGAACCGCGGATTAAGGAGCGGTGTTATGGCGACTTACAGGGTCAAAGCAAATTGGACATGCAACTTACCAATCCGAAGCTTTTGCTGTCATACAGGCGTTCTTACGACATTACACCCCCAAAGGGCGAAAATATCGCGGAGGTGGTTGTGCGGGTTAAAAGTTTTATTGACGAAATTGTGCCCTTGATGAAGCAGTACCACATGAATGTGGCCATCTCCTGCCATGGCAACTCTATTAGAGGCTTTAGGCAGGTGTTTGAAAGCCTTTC
>CAZTSS010000011.1:0-12082 GCA_964616765.1 uncultured Candidatus Saccharibacteria bacterium | reverse complement strand
GTGGTAGAAGGCGGATATGAACGAATTTTCTTGCGGCGACTCACAGACGATCCGGGAGTTTTGTACTATTTTGTAGTCGCGGGTTATAAATTCTCACAGCTTCTCGTTACGGGAATTCTGTTGTTTGGCCTTTTTTACAAGAAAGTTCTTAGACATTTTGACGGGGACAGAGCGCGCAGATTCGTCCTAATGGTGATCATTTTCACCTTCGGCTACCTGTTAGAGATCACTTTGCCGACAAAAAAGCTGGATAGGTACATACTGCCAGCAATGAGTTCCTTAGCTTTGCTGGCGGGCTTCTTATACACATGGTTATTTCAAATAATCGGAAAAAGGCTTTGTGAGGGCAAGCTCTGTGCCCTTCTCGGCGCGGGTTCCGAGTCCGCCTTTGGCGGACGCCCGACGCCTCAAATGGCACAGAAGCTTGCCCCAATAATCCTGTTCGTAATTTTTGTTGCCTACCAAAGTCTGTCACTCACCCCCGACTATTTTAGCTACTACAATCCGCTACTCGGCGGTCTACAGAAGGGCATCTACGCCCTGGAACCAAAATGGGTTATCGGCCAGCACCAAGTCGCCGATTATCTTGTCAACCTGATGCACCAACAAAATTTGGAACCGTTCCAGCAAGGTCAGTCGCTCAACAACCAAAAAGACTTGTCACACAAACTTATCGTGGCTTTTCCAGAAAAGTATTACACCCAAATCTGGCCGTTTATCCGCCAAACTGGCGCCTGGGCAACTATAGAAGACCTCACGGGCGACGCCAAAAGGTCCAACTACTTTGTCTACCCGGTATGGGACGATTACTCCGCCAAAGAAGCCCGCTTTAAACTTGTCTACCAGGACTCCATTTATCTGCGTGGCGTAAAGCTTTACAATGTGTACCAACGCGATGATTAACAAAATTACCGCCATGCTAAAAAATCCAACCTTGCTCGGGACTTTTTTTGTAACTCTGGGCGTGTTTATCGGCAGCGTCTTTAGCTACTTATTGCAAATCGGGTTGGGCCATTTGCTGACTATTGAGGACTTTGGCGTTTTTAACGCATTTTTGTCTTTATTAACCATTTTTGGCATTCCGGCAGGTGCGGTTTCCGTGGCGCTTATTAAAAAAGTGTCCGACCTTTTGGCCAAAAACGATTTTTACACCCTCCAAAAGCTTTTTTGGAACTTCTCCAAACTGTCTTTGCTTTTTGGCCTGGCTCTGGCAACTATATTTGTCTTGTTAAACGCCAAAATCTCCGAGTTTCTGCAAGTAGATCAGCCCGGATTGATTTTTGTCTTTGCCGGTCTTTTAGCTGTATCGTTTGTTAACACGGCACCACTTGCCTACCTACAGGGGCTTCTGCGCTTTAAAGCCTACGCGCTTCTTTCTGTAGTTTCGCAATTTGTACGACTCATCATCCCCATGGGCTTGGTTTACGCCGGCTACAGAGTTGCAGGCGCTTATGGCGGACTTATCCTTGTGGCATTTTTGACTTTTTTGACGGCGTACTGGCTACTTAAAAAAAACCTGACCACCAAAAATCCACTTGCGGGTGAAAATACCATCCAGCTTAAAACAATATACAAGAGTCTTTTGGCCTTTAGCATTCCGGTTTTGCTGATCAACTCCGGCGTGGCACTGTTAAATAATGTGGACATTATTATGGTCAAACACTTTTTCGACCCATACCAAGCCGGCATCTACGCGGGACTTGTCACCATGGGTAAGGTCTTTCTATTTGGCGCCAGCATCATCCAAACTGTGATGTTTCCCCAGATTTCCCATCTCTATGCATCGGGCGCTAATTATAAAGGCAGATTTGTTAAATTTTTGACCCTGCAACTTGCTATCATCGGCGCGGGCCTTGCCGTTTTTGCATTGTTCCCGTCGTTAATAAACACTAGTATGTTTGGCGGAAAATTTGCAGACTCTGTCCCCTACATTCCCCTATTTGCGCTATTTGTATCACTGTACATTCTGATAACCTTTCTTTCTATGTTCCTTTTGGCCATCAATAAAACCCGCGCCTACCTCATCATCCTGCCTGCCTGCGTCGTCCAATATTTACTAATTTCAACCTTCCACCAAAACCTAACTAGCATAATTAAAGCCAACACTCTGTCTGCCGGTTTGGCCTGTTTATTTATAACCATGTATGTTGTAAAATCCGTAGTGTATGGTGTTAAAAGAATCTGAAAAAATTGAGCTAAAAGAAACCCTTGGTGAGTGGAGGGAAATAATAATTTCCTTGGGTGCTATGGCAAATAAAAAGGGTGGTAAGGTAGTTGTGGGTCTTAACGACAAATCGGAACCCCTAGAGCTTGAGTTTCCAACAAAAAGTATTGATGACATAGTCAATAAAATAAAACAAAATACAGATCCGCAGTTATATCCTTCTGTCAATCCAAAAACTTTTGGTCCTGGAGAAATATTGGAGATAGAAGTTAAAGAAAGCGACTTTAAGCCCGTTTTTGCCTTTGATAAAACCTACATCCGAGTTGGCGCAACCAACCAAAAGATGTCATCAACCGAAATTAGAGAAACCATTAAACGGTACGAGCTCCCTAAATTTGACGAGCAGAAAAGTGGCGCGAGTGTTAAACAAACTCCGTTGGATAGAAAAGTCATAAAATCGTTGAGTAAAGACTATCTTGCGGTTTTAAAGGATTTGGGTTTAGTAGAAAGCGAACAGCTAACTAATGCCGGCTATCTATGTCTTTGCCAAAAAAACACCAGGTATCCAAACGCTCATGTTAAAGTTGGCAGATTTAAAGAAAACACCATGTCTGTTTTTTTGGATCAACAAGAGTTGGAATCAAATGTCGTTAGAGCAGTTACAGAGTCGGTTGACTTTATTAAGAAAAACACCCGACTGGCTTTTGAACTAACGGGCGAACCTGCCCACAAAGAAAAGTGGGAATATCCAATAACGGCGTTACGAGAAGCCTTGATTAATGCGTTAATTCACAGAGACTATCACGACCCGGGAAATATCCAAGTTAGAATTTTTGACGCTAGTCTGGAAATATGGAGTCCGGGACTATTACCAAAAGAATTAACCATAACCAATTTGGAAAATGAAAGCAGATCTATTCCTAAGAATCGAGTTCTTTATAAGTTCTTTAAACACTTAAAATTAATAGAAGGTTGGGGTTCTGGCTTTAAACGCATGGTGGAGGGATGCATAGCATATGGGTGTCCAAAACCTATATTTGAGGAAAAAGCCGGTGCTTTTGTAATTTCCTTCTTTCCGGTAAGCGCAAACGAGGGTGTAAACGAGGGTGTAAACGAGGGTGTAAACGAGGGTGTAAACGAGGGTGTAAACACGCCAACGAGATTAACAGAGAATCAGCAGGAAATACTTAACATCCTACAAAGAGACCCCAGTCTTACTATTCTGCAACTTACAGATAGGGTGGGAATAGATATATCAAATGTTGAAAAAAGTGTCGCAAAATTAAAAATGCTAAACAGATTAACCAGAGTCGGTTCAGATAAAAGCGGTTATTGGAAGGTGTTGTCGTGAAAGTGTCAATCATCATCCCAATCTACAAACAGGAAAAGACTATTAAAGTCGACCTGGAAAACATTTGCGACATTATGGGCAAAACCCGCTGGGACTACGAGGTCATAGGTGTAGTGGACGGCTCGCCTGATGGTTCCTACAAAGAGGCAAAAAAAGCTAAAAGCCCTAATCTGCAAATTTACAAATACGATGTTAACAAGGGCAAGGGCTACGCGGTGCGCTATGGTATGGCCCGCGCTACAGGCGATTATGTGTCGTTTATTGACTCGGGCATGGATATTGATCCAAACGGCATCTCCATGCTTTTGGAACACATGGAATGGTATAACGCAGATATTATCGTAGCCAGTAAAAAACACCCGGTATCTCAGGTCAACAAATACCCGTTTATGCGGAAAATCTACAGTCTTATCTACTATTTGTTGGTTAAAATACTCTTTGGACTTAATCTAAAAGACACTCAAACCGGCTTAAAAGTTTACAAGCACCAGGTCTTAGAAAAGGTTCTACCAAGATTACTGGTAAAGCGTTTTGCTTTTGATATTGAAATATTGGCTGTAGCCAGATATTTGGGCTTTAAGCGTATTTATGAGGCCCCGGTTAAAGTTCGACTCGGGTTTGATAATACAAATTTCTCCACCTTAATGATCTTTGATAAAAATATTCAGCGGATGATCATCGACACCTTGGCCATTTTTTACCGACTTAGAATTCTTAATTATTACGGTGATACCAGCAAGCGCAAATGGGTCTACGATAAAGACTTGGAGATGCGCGTCAACACCGGAGAAATGGATTGAAGTTGATGCGTGGATAACAGCTACAAACAAAAACCTATGAAAATACTTTGGTTCACATGGAAGGATAGAAGAAATCCCCAAGCCGGGGGTGCTGAATTAGTCAACGAGGAACTAGCCAAAAGACTTGCGCAGAACGGCCATAAAGTCATATTTATTGTAGGAGGGTTTGCGGGCGGGTCTCCGGAAGAAGAAAAAGGTGGCTTCAAAATAATCCGTGTTGGTAATAAATGGACCGTATACATAAGCGCCTTCTTATACTATATGAGACATTTAAAAGATTGGCCCGACATGATTATTGAAGAAATTAACACCGTCCCGTTTTTTACTAAATTCTATTCAAGACAAAAAAATATACTCTTTATCCCACAACTTTGTCGAGAAATATGGTTTCATCAAATATTTTTTCCTCTAAACCTGCTTGGTTATCTTATTGAACCTCTCTATCTTAGACTTTTGAGTGATAGAAAAACCATAACGATCTCTGAAAGCACTAAAAATGATCTCGGTAAGCACGGTTTTAAAAAAAGCAACATCTCGATTATACCGCTAGGAACGGAGATAAAGTCTGTCGGTGATCTAGAATCAGTAATAAAATCTAAAAAACCCACTATACTTAGTTTGGGAGCCATAAGATCAATGAAGCAAACCCACCATGTAATTAAGGCATTTGAGGTGGCCAAAGATACATTGCCTGATTTGGAGCTGGTGGTAGCGGGAGACGCCCACGGAGCCTACGGTAACAAGGCGCTAACTATGATTAAAAGATCAAAACACACAGATTCGATAAATTATCTGGGAAAAGTAGATGTCGCAAAAAAAATCGAGCTGATGCAAAAAGCCCATCTAATTGCTGTTCCGTCAGTAAAGGAGGGTTGGGGACTTGTTGTTACAGAAGCAAGCAGTCAAGGAACGCCCGCCGTGGTGTACAATGTAGACGGTCTGCGCGACTCTGTGAAAAACAATCAAACCGGGATTATTTGCGACCGCAATACACCTAAAGACATGGCGATCAAAATAATTGCCATCTTAAGCAACCCGGAGTTATATCGGACATTGCAAATAAATGGTTGGGCTTGGAGTAAGGAAATGAATTTTGATGCTAGCTACAATAAATTTACATCGATAATCAATGAATAGTCCTCTTGTTTCAATAGTTATACCTACTAAAACCTCTTCTAAATCTCTCGAGGTTTGCCTGAAATCAATAAGGGATCAGACCTATAAAAATGTGGAGTTGATAGTAGTAGATAACAATAGCGTCGACGATACAAAGGGCATCGCTAGAAAATATACCGATAAAGTCTTTAATTATGGACCGGAAAGAAGCGCCCAGGTTAATTATGGCGTAAAAAAAGCGATAGGAAAATATATTTACTACACAGGATCAGACTTAACGCGCGACCCGAATCTGATTGAGCAGGCAGTTAATAAGTGTGAAAACGAAGGTTATGACGCAATCTATCTTAATGTGCTTACAAAAATAACAAACCCTAATATTTGGCAGAAAGTCAGGGCATTAGAAAGAGAGCTGTACTTCAAAGAAGCAGGAATGTCTGCCGCAAGATTCTATAAAAAAAGTGTGTTTTTAGAGCTCGGGGGCCTGGACGAAAGTTTGGGAAGCATTTCCGATGATCTGGAATTTCAACACCGGTTGGACATTTCTGGCTACAAAACGGCTTTTATCGACGCGTCAGAGAATAATTTTGGCGAATATAACTCTTTAAAAACGATAATCACTAGGAGTGTCTACTACGGCTGGTTTATAAAAAGATACATGGCCAAACATCCCAATAAAACCAAAAAACAATACAGGTTTATCAGAAAAGAATTCATAACACATCGGGCTACTTTGCTAAAGAATAAACCGGTATTTTTTGCATTTGTTTTATATAAGCTGGTGCAGTACGCGGCCGGCGGGACCGGTTTGGTTTTGGCCAAACTTACTAAGGACAACAAGCGGATAGAACAGGTACTGTATAACCTAAACTACGGGGCAAGCATATGAAAAACTACTTACAAAACTTATATGTCAAAGCGGTAGAACTAAATCATGCCAACATCCTTGACCTGGTAGAAAAATCCGTCAACGCAAAATTCCTAGACTTAGGATGTAACGACGGAACTCTGACAACACAGCTAGCCGGTAAAATCGGTACGGCCGATACTTACGGCGTGGAAATCTCCGACGAAGAAATCAAACTAGCCGAGCAAAAAGGAATAAGGGTCAAAAAGTTTGATCTAAACGACCGGTTTGATTTTCCCGACGAGTCCTTTGATGTCATCCACGCCAATCAGGTTATTGAGCATTTGTATAATTCCGATAATTTCCTGGCCGAGATATTCAGAACTTTGAAACCCGGCGGTTACGCAATAGTCAGCACGGAAAACGCCAGCAGCTGGTGCAACATCTTTGCAAGCCTACTGGGCTGGCAGATGTTTTCCCTGACCAGCTTCTCCCATAAAAAGCTGGGAATAGGCAATCCCCTGGCATTACACAGAAACAAAGACGGCTTCTACGACGCGCATGTCCGAATTTATAACTATTACGGCTTAAAAGGGTATTTTGAGGTCTTCCGCTTTAAAATTGAAAAGGTAAAAGGCGCGGGATATTTCCCGCTACCTGCTGGGATCGGGAATGTAGATAGAATTCATTGCCATTTTATGACCTTTAAAGTGAGGAAAATGTGAAAATTGTTTTTATCGCTAACGGACATTCTTCCGTTAAAAAGGGTATAAGTGGCGGAGAAGTCCATAATTTTGAACTTATTAACCGGTTTACCTCTACAAAAAACGAGTTCTTTGTCTGCTGCCCGTCGAATTATAAAAATATCGAAGGATTAAAGAATGTAACGGTCTTGAAATATCCCCCTGTTCCGTATGAAGATAAGGTATATAACATCTTTTCGCTACTTTTCTTCATATATTGCTACCGTACTATTGTCTCTGCGGTAGTGTTGTACAGATTTAGACCCGACCTAATAATTTCCGGGTCACATCTTTTTTACGACATACTTCCAGCCTATTTTGTCGTCAACAAACAAACCAAACTTGTAACTTATATCCACCATGTTATCGGAGAACAGACCCGAACTGGCGTATCTGCTTTCATAAACCGGTTTCTGGAAAGAATTTCTTTCCGGGTAATAAAAGCTAAGTCCTCTATTGTTTTTTCCTATTCGACTGTAGGCAAAAATGCGCTGGTCAAAAAATATGGTTTTAATGAAAAAACTATCTGTATGTTCCAAAACGGCATTGATTTGAAAATGGTCAATAGTGTTAAGGCAGATGATGAGCCACATTACGATCTGTGCTTTTGTGGCAGACTGAATAAGACAAAGGGGATTTACGACCTTGTAAACATAGTAAAACTGGTTAAAGCGCGTTACCCAAATATCGTATGTGCGGTGGTGGGTGAAGGACCGGAGGAACAGGGCTTTAAAAACGCGATCAGGAATAACGGCTTGGAAACTAATGTCCGGTTGCTGGGAATCAAAACAAGGCCGCAAGTTATTAAGATAATGAAGTCTAGCAAAATATTTGTCTTACCCTCCCACGAGGAGGGCTGGGGAATTGTAATCGGCGAAGCTATGGCATCCGGCATACCTGCAGTCGTCTATGATTTAAAAGATATTATAGAAATCTGGCAGGATAATGTTGTATGGGTCAAATGTTTTAACACAAAGAACTTTGCAAACGCGGTTATCAAGTTGTTGAACGACAAAAATGAACGGGAATTTTTTAGTCAAAGAGGTTTAAATTTTATAAAAAACCTTGACTGGGATGTCGTAATAAAAAAAGAAATCGATACCATCCTGGGCAATATACACTGACCAGCGTATGGATTATAAAACACTAAAAACACTATATCTGGATATTTCAAAAACCCTCGATGAGTATCTGTCAACAAACAGCCAGCTGGAAAACAATTACTACATCACGAGGGCGAGAAGCATGTTAACAAATAAACTTAATGTTTACCTAGACTATCTGAATTTTAAGGAAATTACTGATATTTTCCGCCCCCTGCTGAACCACAAGTTAACCATTTTGGACCTGGGGTGCGGTTTGGGAGATAAGACTGTCGTTATAAAAAAGCTGTTTGGTTCTTCTAAGGTTTACGGTCTGGAGACTAAGACTAACGACGAATTCTATCATAAACAGGAACCGCCGTACAAAGTATTTGAAAAAGTCTATCCCAAGATGGCACAAACCTACGATTTGAATTTGGGACTTTATGACGGCTATAATATTGCTTTTCCTGACAATTCCTTTGATATAGTCTTTTTGTACGCTGTACTTGAGCATATTTCTCCGGAAAATCGCAGAAAATTTATCGACACTATTTCTAAAAAACTTCGTCACAGGGGCTATCTGGTGATAACCAGATGCCCAAGGTACTATTCACTGACCGAATTTATTGCTAGAAAATTTAACTTGGGCGCTCACCAGTGGGTTTTAAAACGGCAGGAACTCTTAAGTCTGTTTGACAAGGGCTTATTTGATATACTGGCTTTCAAACGACTGGGAAATGTTCCCGCCAATCCTGCTAAAATAATGAATAACCTGGCGACTATGTTAATTTGTGTAGATAAGTTGTTGACTTTTATTAAATGGCCTTTCTCGTCGGACTACTTTTTGATTTTAAAAAAGAACTAATACTGTATGAACAACGCGTTTAACGAAAAAAGATATTCGGGAGCAATGCCAACGGACGGTCCGGACAAGACACGGATAGATTTTATCCTTAATAACATCCCGGATAGTAACTTAAGAATTTTGGACATCGGTTGCTGGGACGGTTCTTATGCAGTGCGGTATAAAAAGTCAACGAACACTGTGTACGGTGTAGAGGCATCTATTACGGCAGCCAGTAAGAGTAAGGAAAAAGGCATAATCACAGAATCCGGAGATTTTATGGAAAATGACTTTTTTAGTGATGTTGTGTTTGATGCTATCGTCGCCGGAGAAATTATAGAGCATGTTTTTGACACTGACTTATTTCTTAAAAAAATACATCGTCTGTTAAAACCCCAAGGCAGATTGATTCTTACTACCCCCAACATAGCGAGTTTGCCGAGAAGAATACTATTACTGCTAGGAAAAAACCCGTTGATAGATAACAGAATTGTAAAAGATACCGCAGGGCATATCAGATATTTTACTTTTAAGGGTGTGTACGAAATCCTAAAAGATAACGGTTTTGAAGTAGAAAGGTCCCAATCAGATATCTTAAATTTTAATAATCAGGGGACCTGTTATTCAACGCTTGTGCCAAAGCTGTATAAATATTTTGGAAAAACTATTCTGATAGTTGCAAAAAAGATATAACCAAAGTGAACCATCCCCAAGTAATAGTATAATTGCCAATATGGAGCGCATCAGGCAAGTGTTAGGTAACTACTACGCTAAACTTACCGGTCACGGGCTTGTTTTACACCCTTGGGATCTTTTGCTGCTTTTTGTTTCTGTGACAAGCTGTCTAGCTGTAGTTTTACTGGCTGCACACCAATTCTACCCTCTCCTAACTGTAGTTATTGGATTGGTTATGGCGGCAGGATTGATTGCAGTTCTTAAGATAGAAATTATTCTTGCGGACGAGCGGTTTGATGGGAAGATCCTCTTAATAATTGTCCTGGCGCTAGCTTTTAGATTTCCACCCTACCTATATCTAATGGGCGGACAGGATCAGGGCACCTACATAAACATCTCCAAACAGTACGAGCTTAGCCACTCACTTTATGCTGTAGACCACTACCGGGAAACTTTAACAGACGCGGAACAGGAGCTGTACGACAAACACGGTAATTACCTCATGCCGAGCATCCAAAAATGGAACCGGCCGGACTCTGAATATTCCATGGTTTTTTACCCCCTACACCCCGCCTGGCTTGCTGTGTTTGGCCAGCTTTTTGGGAACGACAATAGGGTGTACTCACTTACCATGTTCTCCATGATTTCCATAGTAGCTTTTTATCTACTTGGCTATGAAATTTCAGGTAAAAGAAAATCCGCCGGATACATTGTTGCACTATTTTTGGCGTTAAATCCTCTGCACGCGTTTTTTTCAAAATTCCCGGTGGGCGAGATCGTTGCTTTGGCGTTTACAGCCAGTAGTTTTTATTACCTGGCAAAATATTACAACAGCAGTAAAGAAAACAAACCACAACCCTTTTATCTTATTCTGTCGGCCTTGTTAATCAACGGCTTTTTCTACACCAGAATGAGCTCGTACATGTATCTGCCGTTTTTCTATCTACTAGTCTTGGGGGTACTAGCCTTTATCAAAGTCGGCCAGCTTAAGACGCAGTTATTGATCTACCTTTCAACACTGATGTTACTGTTTGTGGCGTCGTATAGATACTACTTTACCTTTTTGCGGCCGTTGCACGACTTAATCTTTAATTCTGTGGTCCTTAAGTCCTCAAGACGCTACTTAAGCTTTTTTGGTTGCACACAGGAACAGAATCTAATGTTGGCAACACTGGTTTTGGCAGAAGTACTTATTGTTGTACATTTCGCCATAAAAACAAAGGAAGTGAGTAGGCTAGTTAATAAATTTGACAGACTGTTACCGTGGTTAAATATATTAGTAGCTTTATGGCTGGTAGTTTTCTCGATCAACCTGCTTGCTAGGATTGGGTTCCCTGTGGTTGAAGCCACCGTCAGAAACACCGTAAGCGGTTTGGGCTTACTAACCATTAAACACCTTTCCCTGTTTGTAATTATGGAATATACGGGACTGTTGGCCTTTGTTACTTACCTTATTTACAACATTTTGGTTCTGACCGGTAAAGTCAAAACTACCGCTCCGCAAGCTTTTCTGACCATTTTTGTCTCACTTTATTTGGTAATAAATGTCGTCGCCCTCCAAACTACCAGATATCAATATTATAATATCCGTTACTATGTTAGTGAAACCATTCCGTATTTCTTGTTGCGGTCGGCTATATTTCTTGACTGGGCATGGGCCAAAAGACGACTTGGTGTTTTTGCAAAAATCACCGTCGGTCTTACGCTGTTATATTTTGCGTACTTTAGCTCCGTGCAGTTTTTTGGCTCGGAAATGGCCCAGCTAAGCTTCTATAAAGAACTTAATAAGGTGATTACAAAGGACGATCTAATTTTAACAGCCACCAGATCCCCGGAGTCTAAATACGATAACAATTTTATGATGTATGTCTTTGGTCCGCTAAAATACTATTACAACCACCATTTGTTTGTTTTGAGCGACATTACCGAGCTGGCAAACAGCGACATCGTAAACCAGCGCACTAAACACAAAACCACCTACTTGCTCACTAATGACCAACTACCAAAAAATCCGGACTATGCTTTGGAGAAAAAAATCCGTCTAAATTACAACCATTATAATGTCTCCCCCGGGTGCACCGATCACACCTACGAATTTTTACCGATACAGGAGATTAGGCAGTTACCGGTTCCCGATGCCATTAAATGCTTTACGCCACCAAACTCCTACTATATAAGATATAAGGATTTTTATTTGTATAAGCTACGCACAGTGTCGACGACAAACGACACCATCCCGTCGGTCATTTCCGGATAAACAGGCAGACTTAGAATCTGGGAACAGACTTTCTCCACAACCGGTAAATCACCTTCTTTATAGCCCAAGTCGGCAAAACAGGGTTGAAGATGCAACGGCGAAGGGTAGTAAACTCCGGCGGCTATGCCACTTGCATTTAGGTGGTCAAGCAACTCATCGCGCCGGGCTGTTTTTATGGCATATTGGTGATAAACATGCGT
>CAZTSS010000010.1:0-12324 GCA_964616765.1 uncultured Candidatus Saccharibacteria bacterium | reverse complement strand
ACTTTATTTCCCGACAGTTAAAACGGAGACTGCCTTACAGAAGGGTGATGACCTCTGCGATAAATTCTGCTATGGAACGAGGGGTTAAAGGAATAAAGATAAAACTTGCCGGACTGCTTGGTGGGGGCAACACCATTGCCAGGTCGGAGACTTTAGCCCAGGGTTCTGTGCCGGCCCAAACCTTACGGGCCGACATTGATTTTGCCCAAGTCGATTGTCAAATGATCTTTGGAAAAATCGGGATAAAAGTGTGGGTTTATAAAGGGATGAAGGAGATTTAACTATGTTAATGCCTAAAAAGGTCAAGTACAGAAAGCAGATGCGTGGCACAAACAAAGGCATAGCGCTAAGAGGTTTTACTATTGCGTATGGCGATTACGCACTTAAGGCTATGGACCGCGGGCTGTTGACTTCTCGTCAGATTGAGTCGGCCAGAAAAGCGGTTTCACATGCGACAAAAAGAGGGGGTAAGCTGTGGATTAGGGTTTTTCCGGACAAAGCGGTGGCCAAAAAGGCAAACGAGACCAGAATGGGTAGTGGTAAATCGTCAACCGACCATTACGCTTGTGTTATTAAGCCGGGCAGGATAATTTTTGAATTAGGTGGTACTAGCCAGGAAGTTGCAGAAAAGGCGTTTTTTACTGCCGGCAGAAAGTTGCCCATTAAAACAAAACTTATTAAGGAGGAGCAATGAGTGTAAAAAAGTATGTAGGCAAGGTAGTGTCTGCTAAGATGCAAGCCACAGTTGTGGTGGCGGTGGAGTTGCCAAAAAGACACCCAATTTATAACAAGCTGATTAAGAATACTAAGAGATTAAAGGCGCACTGCGACATGCCTGTGGAGTTAGGGGCTGTGGTTGAGGTTGTAGAAACTAAGCCTTATTCCAAACAGGTGGCGTTTAAAGTTGAGAGAGAGGTTAAGGAGAAGTAATGTTACAACGCGGATCTATGCTTAAAGTTGCCGATAATTGCGGGGCTAAAGCCCTTAAGCTTATCGGTACCATTGGTCACTCCAGAATTAAAGCCGTGGGGGTGGGTGACACTGTGGCCTGCGCTGTAAATGGCGCTAGCTCGGTTGGCGTGGTCAAAGATCATTCCGTTGTCAAAGTGTTAATTGTGCGGACAAAAAAAGAAACCCGCAGAAAAGACGGTAGCTATGTTAGGTTTGACGACAATGCCGGCGTTGTTGTGGACAAAGACGGCAACATGGTGGCAACGCGTGTATTTGGTCCCGTTGCTAGGGAGATTAGAGACGCAGGCCATCTAAAGATTGCGTCACTGGCCAAGGAGGTTTGGTAAGTTTTTGCGCGATGCGCGCGAGCAATAAAGGTTATGAAAATAAGAAAAAACGACAAAATTAAAGTGCTTGTGGGCAAAGATCGTGGTAAGACCGGCAAAGTGTTAATGGTGCTTAAAGATTCGGGCAAATTAGTGGTAGAAGGCATAAATATCGTCAGCAGACATGTCAAGCCAGGAAAAGTGTCCAAAGAAGGCGGAATTATTAAAGTGGAAAAGCCGATTGCAGTAAGTAATGCGATGCTGGTCTGCGAAAAATGCGCCAAAGCAGTTAGAGTAGGCTTTTCTATTGCCGGTGGCAATAAATACCGCGTGTGTAAAAACTGCGGGGAGGTGTTTGGCAAATGATTAACTTACAAAAAACCTACAAAGACCAAGTCGTAAAGCAACTGCAAAAAGAGTTAGGCCTTACAAACATCATGCAGGTGCCGGCTATTAAAAAAATTGTAGTTAATGCGGGCATTGGTGGCTATAAAGATTCCAGGGAGGCCGTAGAGTCCTTTGTTGCAGAACTTTCCGCTTTAACCGGTCAAAAGCCGTCGCCCAGAAAAGCCAGATTAAGCGAGGCCGGCTTTAAAATCAGAAAAGGCGATACGGTAGGTTACACCGTTACTCTAAGGGGTTCGGGTATGTGGGCGTTTTTAGAAAAGCTGATCGCCGTTGTTTTGCCAAGAACCAGGGGCTTTTGGGGTTTGGCCGACGGCGCTTTTGATGGTCACGGCAATTATTCACTAGGTATTAAAGAGCATACGGTGTTTCCGGAAGTCAATCCGAATGCGGTAAAAGGGATTAGATCTTTGCAAGTTACGGTTGGAACATCGGCGGGGGATGACAAGCAGGCTTTGGCTCTGCTAAAATCCCTGGGTTTTCCGTTTAAAAAGGACTAACTATGGCAAGAAAATCGTGGCTAGAAAGAATGAAAAAAGAACCAAAATTTAGCGCCAGGCAGTACAACAGGTGCAGTATTTGCGGTAAACCCCGCGCTTTTATGCGGAAATTTGGGATTTGCAGAATATGTTTTAGAGAGCTGGCACACAAAGGACAATTGCCTGGTGTCAGAAAGAGTAGCTGGTAATTATGAGCATGGATAAACTTTCTAATTTATTAAGTTCGTTAAAAAACGCCACTATGGCAGGGCGGACTAGTCTGGAGACGGATTATTTTAACCAAGGTAAGGAGCTGTTGGACTTGTTAAAGTCGGTTGGGTTGATAAAAGAGGCTAGGACTTTTAAAGCCGAGGAAACAGGGTTTAAAGGTTTGCATGTTGACTTTGTTGAGTCAGAGACGGGAGTACGCAGGCTAGAAGCAGTTCGACTTTCTAAGCCGGGCAGAAGGCTTTATGGGTCGTACAAAGATTTTCTAAAGGTTAAAGCCGGGTTAGGCGTCTTGGTAGTATCCACTTCCCGCGGGTTGATGACCGGCGAGGAGGCCAAAAAAAGAAAATTAGGCGGGGAGCTTATTTGCAAGGCGTATTTTGATTAAGGAAAACTATGTCCAGAATCGGTAAACGAACACTTTTAATACCGGAGGGCGTGCAGGTCAGTATGGCTGATAGAATTTTAACAGCCAAAGGTCCTAAAGGCGAGCTCAAACTTGAAGTACCGTTTGGGGTTGTAGTTAAGCTGGACGGTGCAAATCTAACAACAGTGCCTGCTGACGAGTCCAAAGCCAAATTTATGTCGCCGTACCTTGGGCTGGCAAATTCTTTGATTCTAAACACTATGGCAGGTGTAAAGGAGGGGTTTTCCAAAAAATTGGAGCTTTCCGGTGTTGGCTACCGGGCAAAAAAGACCGACAAAGGCCTTTCTATGACTTTGGGTTTTTCCCATCCAGTAGAGTATGAGTTACCAAAAGGTGTTGACGCGGTAGTTGAGGATAACACTAAAATAACCGTTAGCGGAATTGATAAGCAATTGGTGGGTTTGGTTTGCGCAAAGTTAAGAAAACTAAGAAAGCCCGAGCCCTACAAAGGTAAAGGCATTAAGTATGCCGATGAAGTCGTCCGCAGAAAACCGGGTAAAGCAGGAAAGGCCCAAAAATGATCTCAAAAGTAATTCAAAGAAAGTCCAATAGAGAAAGGCGCAAACTCCGGATTCGTAAAAAGGTTTACGGGACGGCGCAGATGCCCAGGCTAACGGTGTTTAGGTCAAACAAATATATGTATGGTCAAATTGTGGACGACGCTAAGGGCAAAACCTTGGTTTCTAGTGCGGGCGAGGTTAAAGAGGTCCATAAAAATGGCACAAAAAAAGAAGCCGCCAAACAATGCGGACTTTTGCTTGCAGAAAAGGCAATAAAAGCTAAAATTACCAATGTAGTATTTGACAGAAACGGCTATATTTATACAGGTCGCGTGGCTAGTTTTGCAAATGGCGCGCGCGAGGGAGGGTTAAAGTTTTAATATGCGACCACAATCAGACGGCTTTGAAGAAAAAGTCATTCAAATAAAGCGGGTGTCCAAAAAAACTAAAGGCGGGAACAAAATTAGATTTACCGCTTTGGCCGTGGTGGGTGATAGGGTAGGCAAAGTAGGTTACGGTATGGCAAAGGCTTTAGATGTGACCACGGCAATTTCCAAGTCGCTGGCTAAGGCTAAGCGGGATGTGGTTAATGTGGTTTTGCACGACACAACAATTCCCCACGAAGTCGTGGAGAGTTTTAAATCATCTGCGGTAAAAATAATGCCCGCGCCCAAAGGTTCCGGAATTATCGCCGGTGGTGCTGTGCGGGATGTGCTGTCACTTTGCGGACTTAAGGATGTGTCGGCAAAGATGCTTGGTTCTAACAGTAAAAACGGTGCGGTAGTTTGCACTATTAACGCGCTAAAAAAGCTGGAAAAAAAGGTTTTAACGGTTGACAGGGCAGAGAAGGTCAAGGAAACTGTGGATGAGGAATCACAAGAAGCCACTAACCAGGCAGGAGGTAGCGATGTTGCATAATTTGACGAAAATTCCCGGAAACAAAACCCCTAAAAAACGGGTTGGTAGAGGTGGCGGTAGCGGAAAGGGTTTTCATACCACTGGTAAAGGTCACAAAGGGCAAAACGCCAGGCGTGGTCACGGCATTCCTGTGGGTTTTGAAGGCGGTCAGGTACCGTTATACAAAAAATTGCCGGAAATTAGGGGTTTTAAGAGGCCGTACCAAAAAAAGTCCGTAGTCTTAAATCTTTATGCACTTAATGTTTTTAAGGAGGGCGACACCGTCACCCCGCAAGCTTTACTGGAAAAAAACCTGATCAGCAAGCAGGATCTAAAAAAAGACATTAAGATTTTGGGACACGGAGAACTTAAGATAAAACTTACCTTTTCCGGAGTGACTTTCTCTGCGTCCGCTAAAAAAGCTGTAGAACATGCTTAAAAAGAAGATCACTTTTACGCTGTTTATTATTGTCCTCTTTAGGGTGCTGGCCAATATTCCCGTGCCTGGTGTTGATATAACAGCTATTAGAAATTACCTTTCCGGCAACGCGGTGTTTGGGATGCTTAATTTGTTTTCCGGTGGGGGATTTTCTAACTTTTCACTTGTGACTTTGGGTCTTGGGCCGTACATTAACGCGTCAATCATCATGCAGATCTTTACTGTGGTCGTTCCCAAGCTGGAGGAACTGTCCAAAGAAGGCGAGTTTGGTCGCGAAAAAATAAATCAATACACTAAGATCCTAACGATTCCCATTTCTCTTTTGCAGTCTTACGGTATGTACTTTCTGCTGATGAAGCAACAAATTATCACGCCCTTGCCCGCGCTTAATTTGGTGGTTTTTATGCTGACGCTCACAGGAGGTTCTATGCTTCTTGTCTGGCTGGGCGACTTATTGACGGAAAAAGGCATTGGCAATGGTATCTCCATGCTAATCTTTGTTGGTATTGTGGAGCGACTCCCCGCAGGCCTGACTCAATTCTACCTAACACTAAACGCAGAAACCTTTCTTAGATCCTTGGCATTTTTGGCAGGTGTAGGACTTGTTATTTACGGAGTTGTGTTGGTTAACGAGGCGGTGCGGAATATTCCGGTGGAGTACGGCAGAAGGGAAAGTTATAGTCAAAAAAACCCTGCCGGCGTGACATCATCTTTGCCCATTAAAGTAAATCAGGCAGGAGTTATTCCCATTATCTTTGCAGTTTCGGTGGTGATGCTTCCGGGGCTTGTAGCAGCGCCTCTAAATGCTTCCGGCAACCAGTTTTTGGTCTCGCTAGGCAACTTTTTTCAATATAATTTTTCTCACACCTCGTTTGCTTACAACGCCTTTTACTTTTTGCTGGTTGTGGGCTTTACCTATTTTTACACTTCGTTTCAGTTTGACCCGGCAAAAATTGCGGACGACATTAAAAAACGCGGTGGTTTTATTCCAGGAGTTAGGCCAGGCAAAAACACAACCGATTATCTACGGACGATCATCAATCGAATTACTTTAGGTGGCGCGCTGTTTTTGGGTCTTATTGCTATTCTCCCCAACCTTGCCGGCAGTTTTTTTGGCTTTGGCAATTTGGCTATTGGCGGAAGCGGACTGTTGATTGTGGTTTCGGTTGTGCTGGAAACCATCCGTCAGATAAAATCTATTAAGGCGACAAAGAGTTACGAGAACTTTTTAAATTAAGTTAGGAGGTTATATGTTTGACAAACTAAAAGATCTAAACAATTTAAGAAAAGCCCAAGCGGAAATAAAAAAAGAGTTGGAGAAAATTTATGTGGAGGCGGAAAAGTCGGGGATAAAAATTCTTATTAGGGGCGACAAGCGGGTGGAAAAGCTGGAAATTAACGGGGAGGACAATAAAGATCTGCGGGATTTAATAAACGCCACCATGAAGGATGTAGACAAGAAGGTAGAAAAGCAAATGCGTGGCCACATGGCCGATTTGGGTTTGGACCTTTAGTCTATGACTAGTTGTTAACGATAAAAATGGCGGATATAACAAAAATAAAATTAGCCCGTATTTTGATGGGTTTCCCTTTAGATCTCATCTTTTACCTTTTACTTATGGTGTTATATTCTGTAGCAGTTACCTTGATGTCGGGAAGCGATACGGCAGTTATTATTGCAGGTCTTTTAGTACTGCTTTATGTTAAGGGAAAGGACATCAAGCCTACTCTCAATCATGTGGGTGTATGTTTGGAATAGCGGACTTGTTGTAAATAGAAGCGGGGGTCACACTGTAGATTTAAGTTGGAGTTTTTGTACAGACGCCCGTGTATTCTAATGTTGTGTGTTATGGCAAAATCTTCTAATAACAATAAAAATAAGATTCTAGTCAAGGGCTCTTTGGGTCGTCATGTAGTGGGAAGAGCGCTACTGCCAAAAGGTTACATTACAGCACTTGATGAGATTAAGAAGCGGATAAGACTTGAGCGTTTGCGTGCAACTATGTTTGCAAATTCTGCAATGGTGTTGTTGTACTGGGATATAGGAAAAACGATCTTGGATAAACAAAAAACCGATGGTTGGGGTGCAAAGGTAATCGATAAACTTTCTTTTGATTTATTACAATCCTTTCCCGATATGAAGGGGTTTTCAATAAGGAATTTAAAATATATGCGCGCATTCGCAATGTCGTGGTCAGACAGAAAGTTTGTGCAAGAGGTTCTTGCACAAATTCCCTGGTATCATAACATTACTCTTTTAGAGAAGTGCAATACCCAAGCGGAACGACTTTGGTATGCGGACCAAAGTTTCAGTAAGGGTTGGTCTCAAAATACTTTATCCTTTCAGATTGAATCCCGTGCCTATAAGCGCCAAGGTAAGCTAGTTAATAACTTTGCGGTTACTTTACCTCCAGCACAGTCAGATATGGCAGAAAATGTCTTTAAGGATCCCTATCTATTTGATTTCTTAAATATAGCGGATCTTCGGAGGGAGCGCGAGATTGAACAGGCGCTGATAGACCACATCCAAAGTTTTTTGCTCGAGCTGGGCACCGGCTTTGCCTTTGTTGGTCGTCAAGTACATCTTGAGGTTGGGGATAGAGACTTCTATATAGATTTGCTTTTTTACCATCTTAAATTGCGATGCTACATTGTAGTGGAGTTAAAAGTAATCCCCTTTGACCCCAGTTTTGTTGGTACGCTAAATTTGTATCTGTCGGCTGTCGACGATTTACTACGACACAAGGACGATATGCCAACCATCGGTCTTTTATTATGCAAAAGTAAAAATCGTATAGTGGTAGAGTATGCTCTTCGCGGTTTCCATAAACCCATTGGGGTGGCAGGCTGGGAGACCGCATTGGTTGAATCGTTACCAACTGAGTTTAAAGGCAGTTTGCCCACTGTAAGGGAGATCGAAGAGGAATTGACAAAGAGGAAACATTAAATGAGGATTTTACTGCTCGGACCACAAGGGTGCGGAAAAGGAACAATAGGTCAGATGCTTAGCGAGCGGATGGATATTCCTTTGCTGTCCGTGGGGGAAATGTTGCGGTCGGTTGATCCGTCGTCCAGGTATTACCAAAAAGTCCAGGAGGACACAAAAAACGGGGTGCTGGTGGCGGAAGAAATCGTTGTCGCTTTGCTAAAAGAGGAGCTGGCTAAAGAAAAGTATCGCCGAGGGGTGATTTTTGACGGTTGGGGGCGGAGCATGCAGAATTTGCGGGCTTTTGATCCGGGTTTTGACTTTGTGATCGTGTTTGAAATGTCGCGCGAGACCTCCATTAAGAGAATAAGCGGGCGAAGATTATGTGAGACGGACGGGAAAACTTATAACATTTTGACTTTGCCAAAAGAGGAATTGGCAAAGTGTCCGGGTAAGCTGATTCAACGGGAGGACGACACGGAAGAAGCAGTCAAAAAGCGGTTGGAAATTTATTATACTCAAACTCAAGAAGTTATTGATTATTTTGACAAGCTGGGCAAAACAATCCACATCAACGCCGAGCCCCTACCCGATGAGATTTTTGCCGATCTAATGACCAAGCTGAAATTGTAAAATCGGGCGTAGTTTGGTATTCTAAGCCGATGGTTACGATAAAAACCCCAAAAGAAATCGAGCTTATGCTAGAGGGTGGCAGAATTGCCAGAAAAGCCGTGGATGAGGCGGTGAGACAAGCAAAAGTGGGTATGACCACCATGGAACTGAATAATATTGCGGAGGAAGTGATTAAAAAGTCCGGTGGAATCCCGTGTTTTAAAGGTTTTGAGGGTTTTCCTACGGCTACTTGTATAAATGTAAATTCCGGCATTGTCCACGGTCTGCCGAGTGATTATAAAATGCAGGCAGGTGATGTTGTTAGCGTAGATTTAGGGGTTTTGTATAAAGGTCTAAATACCGATGTTTCCGAGTCGTTTGAATTGGGAAGTCACAAAGAGGCGAAATTTTTAGACACGGGAAGACGGGCGTTGGACTTGGCTGTTGAAGCTTGCGTTATAGGAAATAAGATAGGCGACATTTCCTACGCAATTCAGTCGACCATAGAAGGCGCCGGATACACAGTTTCCAGGGACTTAGCCGGTCATGGGGTGGGCAGGGAGATTCATGAAGATCCGTATGTAGAATGCTTTGGCAGGCCGGGAAAAGGCCACAAGTTGGTAGAAGGCATGACTTTGGCTATTGAGGTAATTTATCAAAAAGGCCGGCCGGAGTTGGTGTTAAGCGCGGACGGCTGGACTTTGGAGACAAAAGATGGTAGTCTAGCGGGACTTTTTGAAAAAAGTGTGGCGGTAACAAGGCAAGGAGCACTTGTTTTAACCTGATAAGTCTGGTAAAATCTTGCGGTTGCATGAGTAAAGACCTAGTTACAAAGGACGGCATAGTTAAAGAAGCGCTTCAGGGCGGGCTTTTTCGTGTAGAATTGCAGGACGGATCGTTGATTTTAGCGGTGCTTTCGGGCAAAACCCGTAAGTTTCACATAAGAATACTTCCGGGCGACAGAGTCAAGATGGAGTTTTCTCCCCACGACTTAACCAGGGGAAGGATTTCTTACCGACTTTAACAGTCGAAAATATAAAACTATGAAAGTGAGAGCGTCAGTTAAAAAAATTTGTCGGGATTGCAAAGTTTTAAAACGCGGTGGCGTCATTAGGGTGGTATGTAAACGAAACCCTAAACATAAGCAAAGGCAAGGTTAAATGGCAAGAGTAGCAGGCGTGGACATTCCAAATAGCAAGCGGTTAGAGGCAGGATTGCGCTATGTTTACGGAGTCGGCCTGACAAAGTCCAGACTGATTATTGCTCATGCCCAGATGAACCCCGACACTAGGGTTTCCGAGCTTACGGAGGCGGATTTGGCTAAAATCAGAACCGCCATTGCGGAGTTAAAGATTCCGGTGGAAGGTGAATTGAGACGAGTCGTCGGTCAGAATGTCAGGCGACTGCAGGAGATAAAAAGCTACCGAGGAGACAGGCATAAAAAGGGTCTACCGGTAAGAGGTCAGAGAACCAGAACCAACTCCCGCACCAGAAAGGGTAAAAAGAAGACAGTAGGAGGCATTAAGAAGAAAGCCGCGGCAAAGACATAACTTATGGCAAAAAAGGCAAAGAAAAAACTAATACCCCAAAGTGGTAGAGCCTACATTGTGACGGGCTTTAATAACACTATTGTGACTTTGACTGACGCGGACGGCAATGCGCTGTTCTCCGGAAGCGCGGGTGGGGTCGGGTTTAAAGGCTCGAGAAAACCTACACCTTATGCGGCCACCAAAGCCGTGGAGGAAACTGCCAAAAAGGCTTACGAGGCGGGGCTTAAAGAAGTAGCGGTGTATGTAAAGGGTGCAGGTGCTGGTAGGGTAGCGGGTATTAAAGCCCTAAAAACAGCCGGCATGCGCGTAACAGCAATCTCTGACATTACGCCGGTGCCCCACAATGGTTGCAGGCCAAAACACAAGAGGAAGGTATAAAGATGTCCAGATATACAGATGCAAAATGTAGACTATGCAGACGGGAGGGTGTAAAGCTCTACCTTAAGGGCATTAGGTGTGAGGGTGAAAAATGTGCCCTAAACCGGCGTCAACAAGCACCCGGGCAGCATGGCACTTCCAGGAGAAGGCTCTCCAACTACGGCGTCCAGTTACGGGAAAAACAAAAAGCTAAAAGGCTGTACGGCATTTTAGAAAAGCAGTTTGCCAATTATGTCCACAAAGCTATGAAGAAAAAAGGTGTTACAGGTGAGGAGCTGTTGCGACTTTTGGAACTAAGATTTGATAATATGGTTTATCGCTCCGGTTTTGCGGTGTCGCGAGCGCAGGCCAGGCAATATATCAGACGCAAGTTTTTTACCATTAACGGCAAGCCGTGCGACATTGCTTCCGCGCAATTACAGGCGGGAGATGTTATAAAGCCGGTGGACTTTGGTAAACTTTCTCCAAGAGAAGGCTTTACCTTACCAGAGTGGCTGTCCGCCGACCTTAAAGAAAAAGCAATTAAACTTGACAGACTGCCGGAGGCGGAAGATCTGCCAAGCGATGTTAATGTACAAATGATTGTTGAATTTTATTCCAGATAAGGAGGAATATGCTAACAGCGGAAGATTTAAAAATTAGTAAAGTCTCGGAGGACGGGTTAACAGGCGTTTATACTTTTGAACCCTTACCGTCCGGTTTTGGTAACACTTTGGGTAACACTTTACGCAGGGTGTTGTATTCGTCACTTAAGGGCGCGGCGTTAACTCAAGTCAAAATCACCGGCGCGGTGCATCAGTTTTCCTCTATTACCGGTGTTAAAGAAGATGTGGTAGAGATTACTTTGAACTTAAAGCAGGTGCGGGTAAAAGTGCATGGGGACAATCCGGTTATTGGGTCGGTCAGCAAAAAAGGTCCTGGGGTTGTTACCGCGGGAGACATTGAGTTTTCATCCGACGCGGAAGTTATCAATAAAGAGTTGGTCATTGCCACCTTGGCCGACTCCAAGTCAAAATTTGAAGCGGAAGTTGTAGCCGAGCCGGGTGTGAGTTATTCGCCGGTGGAAGAGCGGGAAACTTCTAAAGTCGGCGTTATTTTGCTGGACGCGCTGTATTCGCCGGTGCTTAGCGTTAATTATGCCGTAGAGCCGGCCAGGTTTGGTAAAAGAGTCGACCTTGACAAACTGACTCTAACAGTTAAAACGGACGGCACACTTACGCCTTGGGAGGCAGTTTCTGATTCTGCCAAAATATTGACGGACTTTTTTACGGCTATTGCAAAGGGCGGTAAGCAGGAAGTTGTAGAGGGTCAGGAAGAAGCAGTCGAGGGCGGTAAGGTTAAAACCATTGAGGGCTTGGGTGTTTCTAACCGGGCGTTAAATGCCCTTAAAAAAGCGGGACTGAAAACCGTCGCAGAGCTGGCTAAGATGTCAGACGAGCAAATTGGCGACATTAAAAACCTGGGCGAAAAATCCGTCGACGAAATTATGGCAGTGTTAAAAAAGGAAGGTTACAGATAAATGAGGCATCGGGTTGCGGCCAAAAGATTAAAAAGGGCGAGTAGCGAGTTTAAGGCGTTGCTTAAGAATCAGGCCAAGCAGTTGTTTGACCGGGGGTCAGTTACCACGACTTTGCAAAAAGCTAAACTGGTGCGACCGTTTGCAGAGAAATTAATTACAACAGCAAAAGAGCCTTCTTTCAACGCCGTTAAAAGGGTCAAGCAGGTCTTGGCGGACGACCAGGCAGTCAAGAGGCTAGTTTCCGATGTTGCCCCTATGTTTAAAACCCGGCCCGGAGGTTATACCAGGATTCTAAAGCTGGGGAATCGTGGGGGAGATAACGCACAGATGGCTAGAATCGAGCTGGTAGAGAAGTCAGGCGACTCCAAAAAGGTCGTCAAGACAAAGAAAGAGTCAAAAAAGGAAGTAAAGCAAAATGCTAAGAATAAGAAGGAGCAAAAAACAGGAAAAAAGATAATCAAAAAGGAAAAGACTAATGCAAAAGACTAAATTTGATACAGTTAAAGAGCTGGCGCCAAAGTGGCATTTGTTTGATGCCAAGGATCAGATTTTGGGTCGGTTGGCAACCAAGGTGGCAAATGTGTTAAACGGCAAGGACAGCGCGCATTTTTCACCCAATCAATATAATCAAACAAAGGTTGTTGTTATAAATTCCGACAAAGTGGCGGTAACCGGTCGCAAACTTAA
>CAZTSS010000009.1:0-14144 GCA_964616765.1 uncultured Candidatus Saccharibacteria bacterium | reverse complement strand
GACCATAATTTTATAGAACTATTTGCCCAAATGCCGGTGAATTTAAAGTTAAAGCATGGGGATAAAAAATACCTGTTTAAAAAAGCTTTGGTGGACAAGGGGATACTGCCAAAAGAGGCGGTTTACCGCCGTAAGATGGGTTTTAGTTTGCCTTTGGACACTTGGTTTAAGCACGACTTAAAAACTTATGTATTTGACCATGCGCTAGCCCCCGTGCTTTGGGAATCCGGCATTTTCTCCAAGGTTGAACTCCACAAATTTGTTTATGACTCCTACAAAACCGATTTTAACCAGGGTAAAAGCATTTTTTCCTTGTTGTGTCTTTCTAACTGGCTCCAGAAATACCACTTTGCCCATTAACCCATAGTATTTGACAAAACCGCTATTTTAGGTTATAATACCAACATCTGTCAGATCTTTGACATATAAATCTACTTCAGTCGGATAAGGCCATAGGAGGATTCCATGAAGAGTTTCAAGATCGTCTTGGCCATCGCGGTTGTGGCGGCCGCTTTGGCTTGTCTTCCGATAGTCACATCCTCAGCGACTTCCGAAAGTGGGGTCAATATCGTTGTCACCGCGACGGGTGACGCGCCCGTGACGATAGACACCCCTGGATGCCTCAACTACGATGGGCACCACGATCTGGAGTGGCGAATCTCTGTGTTCAAAGGCTCCTGGGTCTCGAACGGGTGGTCCCAGCCTAAGGGCGGGCCGGGGGAGTGGATAACCTATGTCAGCAACGGCGTGGGTTACTACCATTTCGTCGAATGGCCCGCACTCCATGTTTGCGGTGGGGCGTCTCTGGATGAAGCTCTCGCCGAGCTGAAAAAGATCGATGAGGGAGGGTATCTGAACAGGCGGGTTTTGGTCAACCCAACGCCATTCCGTCGGACATTCCTCCCCCTCACGATGAAGTAGAACCGACCATCTGCCCAACCCCGTCCCCATTGGGTGTTTGCCACAACAGGCGAGCATTTTCAATGGGGACGAGTCGTACTTGTATATAACCTATAGTATTTGACGGGTGGGAAATTTTGTGATACACTAGACCCATGATTTCATCCAACCCCAAGCCTTTAGTCAGCATTTTAATGCCTGTTTACAATGCCCACGAATATCTCGTAGGGGCTTTAGATTCCATACTCGCGCAGACCTACACCAATTGGGAGCTAATTGCTATAGACGACTGTTCTACAGACGACTCCTTTTTGACCTTGGCCCAATATGAAAAAATCGACCCCCGGGTAAAAGCTTGCAAAAACCTTGTTAATATGGGGGTGGGTAAGACTTTGGATAAAGCGGTAAAAATGGCAAGAGGGGAGTTTATAGCCAGAATGGATGCGGATGACCTAAGCTATCCGGATAGGTTTGAGAAACAAGTTAAGTTCCTGTTAGCTAACCCGGAGGTTATCGCTCTGGGTGGGCAGGTCCGTCTGATTGACGACAAGGGTAAAAACATTGGGGTAAAACTGTTCCCCACAGATAGCGCCAAGCTTTACACTATGTTGTATACAAATGTGCCTATTCAGCACCCTACTTTAATGATTAACAGGACAAAATTGCCGGCTGATTTTGGCTGGTATGGCGGTTGGAAGAAAGCCCAAGATCTGTACCTGTTTTTTCAGTTAGTCAAATATGGCAAGCTAACCAATTTGTCAGACTTTGTCTTGGATTATAGATTTTATGCGGATAGCAACTCGCTGAAAAATCCTAAGGATACATACAGCATAACCAAAAAAATCAGGGCGGAAGCTAAGACCAAGTTTGGTTATAAACCCTCTATCACATCCAGGCTGATAGAGCTTGGACAGGATGTAATGGTATATGTTCTGCCAAATTTCCTCATTAGGGCTCTGTTTAAGCTTATAAGGGCGGGGAAAGACAAATTTGTCAAAAAAGAATATGTCACCCAAATTGCCAATGTGTTTGTGGACGCTAAACATGAGTTTGTTAATAAGCTAGTTTAATTCTATTATTAGCACATGAACTACCGTAAAGTACTAAAATATTTAATATTGGTACTTGGTATTTTTGTTTGTCGGTACGCTTTTTCTGTTTTAGTAAACTACACTTTACCTTACCGTGAATGGGTGGATGGGCGCTTTGTTTTAAAGGAATCAAAAAGTATAAGGGATTTTTTGCCTTCTTACGATCTGCCGTCCTTGTGGGGCAGATGGGATACGCCCTCATATGTCAACATTGCAGAGAAGGGTTATGATCCAGGCCCTTTTACTATTTTTGAATATAGAAATTGGGCGTTTTTCCCTCTATATCCCTTGCTAATGAAGGGTCTGGCCTTTGTGTTTGGTCTTGTTAATGGCGGAGTTGCCGGTGTTTCCCAATATTTGTTAGCTGGGCTGGTAATTTCTAATGTATGTTTTGTTTTTGCCCTGTACTATTTTGACGAGTTGTTAGAAACGCTAAACTTTACCCGGTTACAGAAGAATTTGGCCCTGTTATTGTTTTTAACCTTCCCTGCAGGTTATTTCTTTAGCCTCATCTACAGCGAATCGTTGTTTTTATTACTGTCGTGTTTGTTTTTGTATTTGGTATTTAGAAACAAAGTTAAATTATCGGCCTTGGTTTTGGGGCTGTTATTGGTTTCCAGATCCAACGGTGTAACCTTTTTGCCCCTGTTTTTTATGTGGTTTTGGGTGTCTAGGACCTATTTTATGAGGTTGTCTGACGCTATTATCTCCCTGGCTTTAACCTTTTTCCCTCTGTTGGGGTTTTTTATATACATGCATGGTTTGACGGGCGATTTTTTGGCACCGCTTAAAATCCAAAGTGCGTGGAATAACTCATACATGTTATTTGGGGTGTTTATCACATATGTATACATTTACGGCTTCTCTTTTAAATACGAGTTTATTCTAAGTATTTTGATGCTATGCGGGGTTTTTGCTTTGTTAGTTATGGCGATGGTTAAGTATAAAAGGGTAGTTCCGACGGAGAATAGACAGCAATTTTTTGCCTTGTTTATCAATGCCGTCCTGTTTTTTCTACTGGTTTCTGGTGTAACTAATATTACTAGCTTGTTTAGATACATGGGCGCATGTGTTAGTTTGTTTGTTATAATCCCGGCTCTACTGGATCCGATAAAATACCGTTACTTATATGGCTTTATGTTGGGTAGTGGGTTGTTTTTGCAAAGCCTGTTTTTTGTCTATTTTCTAACTAACTCCCATGTTTATGGTTTCTAAGCTGTTAAAATACAAATACCAGAGTTTGCTTTTCTTTACCGTTTTAATACTTGCTGTAACCAACTACACGCTCGGTACTTGGTTAACAGGGTGGGATAATTCTCACCCGGAATTTAACTTTGGTTTAAATATCTCCCGTACCTTCAATGCTGTGTGGCGTGAGCATAGGGGAGTAGGTTTGGTAAGTGGGTTGGCACATTCCGCCCAGATTTTCAGATACCTATTCCTTTGGTTGACTTCCATAGTAATTCCGGTCAGTTTTATAAGATATTTTTGGCAGTTTTTAATGTTGCTACTCGGTCCGTTAGGAGTTTATTACTGCTCTAAAAGCATATTTTTTAAACACTACGACATTGAGAAGCAGGAAAGAACCGCTTTTGTAGCCTCTCTCTTTTATCTTTTAAATCTTGTAACATTGCAGACTTTTTATGTGCCATTGGAGACTTTTACCACCCAATATGGTTTTTTACCGTGGCTGTTTCTTTATGTTTTTAAACTGTTGGAACGACCTAACAAAAAAAACCTTGGTGTTTTTACCTTTCTAAACATCGCATCCGCATCTCAGGCGTTTACGCCAACCCTATTTTTTGCTTACATCTCCTTTGTTTTGCTTGTTTTTGTAAGTCGTATAATCGTTGTGCGGACTAAAGTGGCAGTCAAAAACCTCGGGTTAGTTTCGTTAATCATTGTTATATCAAACCTTTATTGGCTTATGCCGTTCGGTTACTTTGTACTGAGTGGTAATGCTGACAAAATACCTGACGCTACCATCAATGTCCTATCGTCAGAAGAATCTTTTTTGATGAATAGACAGCATGGTAATATCAGAGATCTTTCGGTCTTGCGGGGTTTTTTGTTTACTACCACAGATTTTAACCAAGAGACCAATTCTTACGAGTGGTTATTAGACAGGTGGATAATTTATCAATCAAGTACGGCGGTAAAGCTCGTCGGTTACAGTCTTTTTGCAATCGTGCTTATTGGTTTGGCTACCAGTCTTGTCGATTTAAAGAGGAGGGTCGACAAAGTAAGCCATTTGGTATTGGTTCTATTTTTTCTTGTAGCTGGATTTTTCTTAGTGGGGGACAATCCGCCGACAGGTTTTATCTTTAGATTTTTGCAAGACAAGTTGCCGTTTTTTGGCGAAGCGTTAAGGTTCCCGTTTACAAAATATTCCATTTTAGCAGGATTTACCTATGCAATGTTGTTTGGCGTTGGGTTTAACCGGTTGTGGCAGGCGGTTTCGCGTCTTGTAAAAAGGCCTTTTGGCAATACATTAGCTGGTAGCCTGGTATTTGTTGGCGTAGTTTCGGCTCTTGTTTTTTGGACACTACCCATGTTCCAAGGTGATCTTATTTACAGGAGAATGCGGGTCAAAATACCACAGGATTATTTTTTAATGTTTGATTGGTTCAACCAGCAAAAAGATGGGGGTCGCATTTTAAAATTACCTATTCAAACATACTGGTCGTGGGGTTTTAACGATTGGGGATATAGGGGATCAGGATTTACTTGGTATGGGATAAAACAACCCACTTTCGATCGTGCTTTTGATGTTTGGAGTCCCAGCAACGAGTCTGTGTACCGAGAGATATCCTACGCGGTATATTCAAACGACGCTTTATTGTTTAGAGATGTTTTAAAGAAATACGGCATCTCCTACCTCCTATTGGATGACTCCGTTTATGAGCCCGTGGTACCTAAGACTTCAAGATTTATGGGACTTGATACTTTGTCCGCTTTTCTTGCCGATAGTCGGTTTTACAAGCAGATGCGGAGCTTTGGCAGTCTTAAAATCTACACAATACTAGATGTCAGTGAGGACGGTGCGCTAATGTCCAGTATACCCAATGTTTTTCCAACAGTTCCGTGGCAACCAAAGGATGTTATCTATCAAGATGGAGGGAAGTATTACACGGGCGATTTGGGGGTAGACGAGATATATCCATTCAGAGGGTTGGGTAATTATTTGGCAACAAAATCGAGTTACACCATTGCGTCATCGAACGACCAGTACGCTATTAGTTATAGTTTACCGCAAGGCGGTGTTTTACAAATTCCCGATTATTTTGCAAAGGAGCAGTTTATCCAAGCAAGGCTTAGAGTCGTCCAAGGCGAGCTAATTGTTGTTCCGATACTTCCGAAAGTACTATTAGACAACAAGGAGATAGTGTTTAGCAACGAAGAGCCTTTGTATAAAATGAAATTGCCCTTAAAAACTTCTAAAACCTTTTTGGTTACGGTCGACAGAGATGTTTACGGACCTTTTAACAGTATTAATGTCGGCGAAGCGGATCTTGGAGCCATAGTTTTGGATACAACAAGAGGTCATGATGTAGGTGTATGGGATGTTGACTCTGCAAAAAGAGTAGATCTAATGCCACTATACCAGAACGCTGAGGTGGATTCTTGCATTAATCAAGATGCAGGTTTTTACGAGCTGGAGAGACTAGATGGGTCTATAAGATTGACTTCCGTGAACAATACAGCCTGCATAGCGGTTACAGCCGGACTGGTGAGTGATTTAGGCTTGATTAAACTTGAGTATGGCGGAAGTTTTGATAATGCTGAGATAAATTACTGTATCTACGGTAAAAGTGGCTGCCTAAACGATAAAAAGTACGATAAAGAGTATCTACATTTAGGTAAGATGGAGCTACCTTTTACTGTTCAGTTTTACTCCACCCCAGTCAACAACGAAAGGCCCGCGATAAGCGAGTTTAAAGACATTAATTTGGTTAAATACCCGCTAATAACCTCTTCTTATTTGGAGCCATTATCGGTCGAGAATAGACAACGACTACAGACCAGAGATGTTTATATCAACGCCGGAACTTTAACGGTGGAGATTCCAAAACCAATCAATTACAAAAAAGCTTATATTTTTGAGGATTTTGACAATCCGGATTTAAAATCGATAACTCACGAATGTAATTTTAACAGTGAGGTTAAGGTCGACACCGATTTTAAGAAAACGCTCAACTTTGTTAAAAAGGAGATAGAAGTGACAACAGAGGGCAAGAGTTCGTGTTTTACTTTAGCAAATCCATATCTGAGTCACAGTACGGGGTATTTTATTGAGATTCCGTTCATGCGTACTTCCGGTAAAGCCCAAAAATTCTGTTTGCAAAACTCCTATACGGAAAGATGCGACCTAATTTACAAGTTGGAAGCTAGGGAGAAGGGTGTTTATCAAAAAGGACATTTTTTTGTGCCACGCTACACCGATGGGGGGCAGGGTTACAAGCTAACTTTAGAAAATACTTCTATAGGTAACGACAGATCTGTTAACTCGTACGATGACATCGGTGTGTACCCATTTCCATTTGATTTTGTGGAAAGTATTAAAGTTACGGACAGCGGTCTAGCCAGCCCCGCCATAACAAATGGTACTGTAAGTTCTACATGCAGTAAGGTATCAAGCTTTATTTATAGAGTTAATATTACTGATGTGGGCAAGGGGCAAGTTTTATCTCTCAACCAGGCTTATGAGTCCGGATGGTTGGCCTTTTGCGGTTTTAACTTCTGTCCAGCAAACCATACGATCGTGAATAATTGGGCAAATGGTTGGGTGTTTAACCAGCCTTCCGCTAACAACACCGCTGTAACAATTATTTTCTGGCCACAGTTTTTGGAGTATCTCGGTTTTATAGCCTTGGGTTTATGGACTTTTTATTTGTTAAAGCAAAGAAACTAGGGATATTTTTTAAGTGCCAGATCTATCTGCCCTGCTTTTGTTACATAATCCATTAACTGTAAATCAATAGCTTTTGCTAGGTCATCCGCGCTACGGGAATTTAAAAAGTCTGTGGGATGGTCCAGCGATTGTGCCAGCGCACCCAACAAATCGCTCTGCAAGGTTTCTAACATCAAGCTTCCTGCTTGGATGTCCCCGATAATCTGGGCATTTTGGGTCAATAACATTATCAAACCCAATTGGTTGGCTACAAAGCGCATGTCAAAGTCATCTATCGGCAGGTTTTGGCGGACAAAGTTGTATAGTCGCTCCAGGTTTGTTTCTGTAGCCGTGTCGCGCGAGTGAGCAGGTTTGGCAAGTTCAAACAGTTTTAAAGCCGGACTAAGGGAGGCGGATGTTAGAAACCTGGCGTACTCCGGGTTTTCTTGCACGCTGTCTTGGGCTACTTTAAACATTTGGGCATAAGCTTGGGCTTCGCCAAGCGCGTCGGCATATAAGATACAAGCGTCCAGTTCCACCAGTTTGTCTAAATAGGCGTTTTCGTCTTGCTGGTCTAAATCTAAATCGCGCAGTTTTTGAGAGGCTTGGCTGGGCAATTCTTGGAGTTGACTTATTTTGAATCGGATTTCTTGAGTGCGGTGAGCGTCTTCGTGAGCTAGTAGGGCTTGTTCAAAAGGTTTACGCCATTCGGGGTGGCGTTGTGTCTGGCCGATTGCTTGGCGATTCGCTGTTATAAGTGGTTCTGCTTGCTCTAGTGGGGTTTCAATAGTTTGGAGGACGACTTTTCCGGCAAATAACTCGTCCAATTTTGTTAGCTGGATGGTGTGATGTTGGGGTAGGGGATTTTCCGGATTTTGAGGGTGAAAATATCCACCACCGGCGTTTTCTTGGACGCTTGAAAGCTGGACGACTGTGGTTGGGGCTGTGACTTCTATTTCTGCCGGTTTTATTAGGTCAGATTGTGGCATGGTTATATATTATCACGGTCACAAGCGCAGTGTTAGAAGTCCGCTCCAGAAATCTGCAAGGCATGCCCTTAAGAGTCTGTCTTACCAACGAATATTCAAAAAGGTGTAATGTCTATGTTTCCTTGGCGCAAGCCAGTCGTTCCGATGCGTCAAATAGTGTAAAAGATGCCCAAAATGACCAAAACAAGTCAGCAGAAGCGGGCGAGTCGGTAGTCCAGAGCAGTCCGCAATTTGTCACCCAATACTTTTTGGTGCCTCCCATGGGCGAGGGCAGGGGCTACACGGTAAATATTAGCAATTTGACTTTTGGGGGCTCCGTGAGCGTCAACGACTTAGAGTATTTGGCTTTAACGCCCTTTCCGTACGATTTTATAAAGTCTCTGCACAAGGAGCTTGACAAGGGGAAACCGGGGAGTTTGGTGGTTTATAACCAGGCCTTTGAGCGGGGGTTTGTAGCGTTTTGCGGACTTTTACCTTGCCCAGCGGAGCATGTGGTGGTTAATAACTGGGCAAATGGTTGGGTGTTTGGGGGCGCCGCCGCTGGCGTTGACCTGCAAAACATTACGGTGCTTTTTTGGTCCCAAGTTTTGGAGTATGTGGGGTTTTTGGGTTTGGGGATTTGGGTCTTGTATTTGTTTAAGGTGCAAGGTTGGAAATAAAGGCGTAGTGTCTGACTGCTTTTTGATAAAACAAGTTGTCGGCTGTTATGTAAGTTCCGCCGATTTTTTCTGCCAGAGCCAAAAAGACACAATCGTAGATGGTGGTTTCTTGAAGTAGGTATGCCATAGATAAAGCTTTTTTTAGCAAAGTCAAGTCCTCTTTTATATAGGAAATATTTGTTTCTTCAAGGTCTTCTATGACAAGTCTTACTTGATTTATGTCCAGCAAATTCAGTTTGTGCTTTTTTGCGAGCGTGGAAATGAATTCAATCTTACCGAAGTTTGGGCAGTAGATCTTTGTTTTGTTTGTCTCAAATTCGGACAGCAACTCTTTAGCCACAGTAGAATTATCCTCCGGAATAAAAAGCTTGATTAAAACACTTGTATCGAGTACAACACTAGTCGTCATGTCCCCGTAATCTTCTTATGAAGGGGACAGAATCTTCAGAAACTTTTAAAGTCTTCATGCGCTCTTGAGCATTTTTAAACGCTTGCCAGTTAATGCTGTTACTTGTTTTTCTCCGTGTGATTTTTCTCATATTTTCTTTCTATCACAGATTGGTCTGTTTGTCTATAAGTAAATTTAGTCCGTCGTTTGGATGTTACTGTTAGGCTCGGCTGACAAAAAGGTCAAAAAATGTCTGTTTTGTAAGGTCCACCTGACAAAAATCACTATGTCGCTTTTGACACACTCTACAGGGGAGGTAAACTAAGGGTAATTTCTGCTCGTGATATGAGCAAAAAAGAAAGGTCACTGTATGAAAACTTTAAAAAAGTTACCAAAATTTAAAAGTGAGGCTGACGAGAGGGAGTTTTGGCTTTCTCACGATTCCGCAGATTATTTGGACTGGAGCAGGGCGCGGTTTGTGGATTTTGTAAATTTAAAACCGACTTCAAAAAGTATAAGCATTAGGTTGCCCGAGCACATGCTAAGTAGAATTAAAGCCTTGGCCAATAGGGAAGATGTGCCATACCAGTCGTACATGAAGATTCTTATCGCTCAAAAGCTGGAGGAGCTCACTTACGATTTTGTTGTTACTTAAGGATTTTCAACAAGTCGTTTTTATTTATTCCTGCCTGCTTTAGGATTGAATTTAGTGTTCCCACAGCCAAGGGCTTGTTATGCATAGGAATCGTTACCCGCTCACCGTTTGATCCGTGAAGTCTTGCATGCGATCCCGCTTGTCGCACGCAAACAAAATCGCAAGTGTTAATTAAGGCTTTTGCTAAATCTTTTGCCTTAACCTGGGGAAAAGGAGTCATTTCTAATAAGCAAATTTAAACAACTTATTTGGTAGGATTTGGAATCTGGCGTCGTAAACCATACTTTCCGTCTCCGCAAAAATGGGGACTTCCTGACCTTCTTGAACAAGGCATTCCAACTGGAATTTGATTAACTCCTTTGAGTTTTCCACTGCCTCTTGGATGGTATCTCCGTCTGTGGCTATGCCTAACTCCGGCACATAGGCTGTATAACAAACTTCATCGGTGCCGGTTCTCAAGTCTTTTCTTATTACGACTTTGTAACTTGCTAGTACTTGTTGCATAGCCACTTTATAACAGAAAACGGGGTTTTGGTCAAAAACAAGCCTGTGTGACTTAAAGCTCATTAACTTTATTGCACACATTCATCCTTTAGCATAAAAAGTAATTCGGCTTTTAGATGCCGGGAGATAATATTTAGCTTCTTTTTGTCCAAAACGGGGTTTAGTTTTAAATCGAGACTTTCCGTGGAAACCTATCTTTGTAATCGGGCTTTAATTGTTTGCAAATTATAGTTTTGTTGCCATATTTTATTGTTTGACTTTTTTGATCTGCCAAAATAATTGGGTCGACACTTTGGGACATTGCGCCAGCTTTAGATAAAATCGTCTCTAAAGTTACATAGGACAGATTTCCGCAGGGAGCGCGGGCAAGCTCGTAATCACTCAATTTGTCAACCGGAATTTTGGAATACAGTCCGCGGTGTATTTTATATAATTTTCCGCTTGCTACATACCTTTTAATAGTAGTCCAGAGAGTGTTTTTATCTTTTATACCCCACAAAACGGCTAAATCCGCCGTGGATAGGGCATTTCTGTTGACGGCCATCAAAGCTTGTAGTTTATTTTTCCTGTACATTATTGTACGGGATAGCCCAACATAGTTCTTCTGTTAAGTCGCTTTGGTTGTATAACTCTAGGGTTTGGTGTACAATAAATAACTAATTATGGTTATAAACAGTACACAAAAACTATATGCCAATGGGAACACTGTTTTCACACTTAACGATTTAGCCTTACTGTGGGGAATAGATAATCGAGCGGTTTTGTTAAACAAAGTCAATTACTGGTCAAAAAACGACAAATTAGTAAAACTTAGGCGGGGTTTATACGCTACAACGCCAAACTACTCAAAATACGAAGTCGCGCAAAAGCTATTGACTCCATCGTACATAAGCCTGCACACCGTTTTAGCAATGGAGGGGCTAGTGTTCCAGTACGATCCCGCAATTTATTGTGTGGCAAACCTGTCCAGAAAGTTTAAGGTGGGGGAGAACGCGTACATCTATAAAAAAGTTAAAGATGTTGTTTTGTATAATAGGGCGGGAATTCTGGACAAGGGGGGCTACTTTATTGCTTCAAAGGAGCGGGCGTTTTTGGACCAACTGTACTTAGTGTCAAATTATTATTTCGACAATGTGGACGACTTGGATTGGGATAAAGTATTCCAAATACTGCCAATCTATGGTACAGCAAACCTTGAAAAGGTGGTAAGAAACTATGCTAAATAAACAGAAACACGAAATTATTATGCGCAACCTACTTAAGGATTTTTACAAAAGTCCTTATTTAAGTACCAGACTCGGTTTTAAGGGTGGTACGGCGGCGTATTTTTTTTACGAGCTTCCGAGGTTTTCGGTTGACTTAGATTTTGACTTGACAATAGGAAATCCAGAGGCGGGGGATTTTGAAACGGTGCGCAAGGAAATAGAGGATATTTGCGAGAACTACGGAAAAATAATTTCCAGTAGAGTAAAGAATTATACGGTATTCAACCTGGTACGATATGAGTCTACCCTGCAAGCGCTCAAAGTAGAGGTATCCAAGCGTCCAAAAATAAGTAGGTACGAACCCGTTTCTATGTTGGGTGTCCCTGTTGTAACTATGGTTAAGGAGGACATGTTTGCCAACAAGCTTGTTGCTTTAACCTCCAGAAAAGCACCGGCGGGCAGAGATCTTTTTGATATAAATTTCTTTTTTTCCAAGCTTTGGGATATAAACGAGAGCATTATCAGAGATCGTACGGGAAAGGATCTACAAGCTTATTTGGGCGATGTTAAGGCATACATTGACAAAAATTTTACCAAAGTAAATGTTATGGCGGGTTTGGGCGAAGTTTTGGACAAGCCGGACAAAGATAGGGTTAGAGATTCGTTAATAACTGACACGCTATTTAAGCTTAACGCCTTTTTAACAAGCCGGTATCGCCTGTAGGTAATCAAATTTGATTACCCGGGAGTGACAAATTTTCCTACAGCTAGGTAGGTTAGCTCCGTCATACTTTGTCCTAAAGAGACCGTTTTAGCTCGTCAGAAAGCATTTGGTTAAAAGTCGGGCGGGGTAGATAATTCATTATTTCATCGTTTTAGGTGAGATAATGAATTAAGTCAAGCCTGGGATAGATTCGCAAACGAAGTGCAACACTAGGTAAAATCTTCCGTTAGAGGAGGTGAACTAGTGTGTATAAACATCTAAATATCGTTGAACGGGAAATGATTCACGCTTGGAAGGTATCCGGTATTTCTTTAAGGAATATAGCCAAAAAACTGGCTAGGGATGTTTCCACGATTTCAAGGGAACTTGATAGAAACACCAGATACGGCAAGTCTTATGTGCCCTGCTATGCCCAGAGGCGAGCGGATAGGGTTGGAGAAAGGCAAAGGTACAAAGCTCCACTTAAGGGGCCAGAAATATTCCTGTATGTGAGACAGCACCTTAGAGCTCCATATTTTTGGACGCCCGAAACAATCTCAGGCCGAATCGGCAGGGATATAAGGGGTGCTTCCATCGACACCGAGACTATTTATAGATACATTTATTCGACTAAAAATCGCAGGGATGAGCTTTGGCAACACTTGCCCTGTGGTAGAAAAAAGCGAATGAAAAAGCATGGAAGAAAGGTACATAATAAAGGCAAGGTAACAAATGGTAAATCTATTGATATCAGGCCAAAATCGGTGGATGGGAGGAAAATCCCCGGCCATTGGGAAACGGATAATGTGCAAGGAATTAGGCTGTCCAAACCTTCCCTTTCCTTGCTCACGGATAGAACATTCAGAATGGTAATGATCTCAAAGGTGCCAAACCAAACAGCCCAAGAAAAAACCAAAGCACTTGTAGCTTGCCTAAAAGATAAACCGCAGAAGCTGTTAAAGTCCATAACTACAGATAACGGAAAAGAGAACTACGGTCATGAAGAAGTGTCCAAAACCCTCGGGCTTGAGGTGTATTTTTGTCATGCATATCACTCCTGGGAAAAGGGCACGGTGGAAAACAGGAATAAGCAAATTAGACGGTTCTTTCCCAAGGGGACAGACTTTGCCCATGTGACTAAAGATGAGATACAGGCAGTTGAGAGGATAATAAACAACACGCCCCTTAAATGTTTGGGGTATTTGACTCCATATGAGAAAATGGGTGCGTATCTTGAGAAGATTAAATCAACTTAAACCTTAAGTGTTGCACTTCCAGCGCGAATGTGCTTGGCCAAACTCGTCAAAATTCGTCACCCCATAGTATTGACAGAAGTCGAAAAATAGGCTACAATGTACCTTGTTAGCAGTTAGCTAAGTATTAAATTATCCTGCCAAATAAAGGTAAATATGACTAAAAGCGTTAACTACAAGTTAATAAGTGCCTTAGTGGTTTCAGCCGTGTCGACCGGTTTATTTGGCGGAAGTCAAGTTTACGCCGGTTGTACCTCCAACTACGGGGGAGGCGAGACCTGTATCTACAACAAAAACTTTGACATTGAGAAAAAGGTTAGAAAAGCCGGCGACGATTCCTGGAAGGATAAAGTTACCGGTGTTGATGAGGACGAAATTGTAGAGTTTAGGATTAAGGTAAAAAACGATGGTGAAGTTGATGTTGACGATATGAAGATGACTGACAAGCTTCCTAAAGAAATGGAGCGCGTCGGTGGGGATGGTCTTACCGAATATTGGGACGACTTTGATGAGGGTGAAACTAAAACCTTTATTATAAGGGCTAAGGTTAAGGACAGCGAGTACGACAGAAAAAACTTTGAGAAGTGCGTAGTCAACAAGGCCGAAGTTGAGTACAATGGGGACGAGGAGGCTTCTGATACTGCTACCGTGTGTTACGGTGACAGCGAGCCTACCGAACTTCCTAAGACTGGTGGAAATTCTTTAGTTTACGGGGCTTTGGGTTTGGGACTTATGGCCATTGGTGCCACTTCTAAAAAGTTTAGGAAGTAATAGTTCTAGACATTCATGTCTTGATGGAAAAGCTTAGACCTAGGGTGGAGGGGAGTGGTTTGCCGTACAGCTTACTAGCCCCTTCCATCCTAGGTCTAAGTCTCCGATTGGTGCTGGCATTAAACCATACTTTTT
>CAZTSS010000008.1:0-14738 GCA_964616765.1 uncultured Candidatus Saccharibacteria bacterium | reverse complement strand
GCAAATAATACCAAGATTTGCTGTTTTGACAAGTTAACTACTCTGTGAGTAAAATAAACCATTGTCAGTATGTGTTCCCGTTATGGGTTCAGAAAAGAAGCTCCGCAAGGGGCTTTTTTTTATGATTTTACGGAATTTTGTCCCAATTTTCCAATTGATGTTAAAATAATCACATGAACAAACCAGCTGTAAAAAATCACATCCGGATTGCCGTTTGGAGAGAGGGTGAATACCATGTATCTCAATGCCTTAATGTCGATATTTCCAGCTTTGGCAAGACAAAACAAGAGGCGGTATCAAACCTAAAAGAGGCTGTCGAGTTGTATCTTGACGATATATAGGGAAATAATAAAATGCTCAAGACCGACGAAGAGTTCAGGCAAATGCCTCTGGAGACCATCAGCGCCAACTTAGGTATCGAACGACACAAGTTATCCGAGATCCCTTTGTATATATTACCGGATAAACTGGAGTCCGACCGGGTACTGGAGTGTTTAGAAGCACAACAAATTCCTTACGGTATCGAATTTGGACCTGGGGGGGGTCCCAGCAACCTCAAATTTATCGACCCAAATATTCAGACATGGGTTTTGTATGAACCAGATTCCATGGCCAGAGCAACCTTTATGAGCGACATAGAGTACCTCTGGCAAGACGGATATGTAGACAAAAACGCCTTGTTGATTCTATCCCCCTCCCCAATGGGCAACACGACGCTAGTTACAAGTACAGCCTTAAGAACCGTGGTCTACAGAAATCCGGATTACCGCGATTATTTCCCACTCCCCACTCAAGAACTTCTTAAGGAAAAGGGTATGAGGTTAGTATTCATTGTCGATTGTTCACATGTCGGAGAAATAACTCAATACGATGATTTCTTAACTAAATATGGATTTCCGAGACCCCCGTATACATCAAAAGAAACCAGCTACTTTTCCCGCCGAATATACGACGAGGGCTATGTCCTCGATACCATGCATCCAGAAATGTGGGAGTGAGTAGCACGATATAGGGCGACTTACCTTAAACTTTGATCGGTTTTGACTTTTTGGGCTTCCTCTTGTTTTTGGAGTTCTTTGCGATATTTTTTTAGAGCAAGAGTGCAAAAAGGCGGATTTTCCAGATCAGCCGGAATTATCCCATACATTTTTTGGCCTTCAACAAATTCGTTAAACTGCACAGCAGTTTGGGAAACGGGGAAAAAGTGGTTGTTTCTGGCTACAAGCCCCCAATAGCCTGCTTCGTTCTTTTGTAGCACGCCTTCGATCTCCAATCTAGGAACTTTAACCGCCTGCCTAAACCTATCGCTCTCCCCTTCCTTGTAATATTCCAGCTTATCTCCATAGACCAGCTCACTTTTTGCTGCGTAATTAGGTTGGACGGGGTATTTACGCCCGTCTTCCGCAAGCATATTGGTTCCATCAAACATACCGTTAGCCAAAACCTGGATCGGCTGGACGCTGGACACCTGATTTGTTTTCTCGGCGGTTCGGCGATCAATAACCTCGCTTGGAGAAAGATTCGATACATGCTTGTCTGGCGAACGATCCGACTCGATATTTCGATTGGTGGGTTTTGCTGAAATTGGTTGTCTTTTATCATTCCCTGGGACTGGTTGTTTTTGACTGTCGGGGGATTCCGGTCGAGTCGACCGACCCGATGGATGTGGTCGGCTTTGAGGATCGGGAGTGCTTGTGGGGGCGGGTTTGGTTTGGGGAGGTTCTTGCTTGATTGTTGTAGGAGCTGGTTTAAATGAAGTAGGTTCTGATTTGGCTGAAGCGGGTGCCGGAGTCGGAGTCGGTGACTCGCCAGTGTAGTTATTTACCCCGCCCTTAGCCTCCAAAGAAATCGCCAGGCCCTTATCAAACCGCGTGTCCACCCATTTTCTAATTTTATCTTCTACCTGCTCGTAGGCAGTACCGTATTTTTGGCGACTTAATTCCAAGACCCACTGTTTATTGTCGCTTTTTGGCACAATACACTCGTCCTCCACCCACGGGCGCAAAATCTTGGCAGAAAACGGTAGAGAAGTCATGCCGTCCATCATGAGTTTTATGTAGACATGAAATCTTTCCAAGGAAATGATGTCTGTGTCGGTAAAGTAAGGCGCAAACTCACCCTGCAAAGCTTTGGCATCCGGCGTACCAAGCGCAAAGGTCAAGATAGTGCCTACATTACCTAAAACGGCTTTAAGTAAATCCTCCGGCAGTTGGGCGGTGTATTGGTGCGTTAGGTACAGTCCAAGGCCATACTTGCGCGACTCTGACAGAATGGACTCAAAACTACCGGTGGCAAAATTCTGGAATTCGTCCACATATAAATAAAACGGTCTGCGTTCTTGGGATGGGATTTTTGCCCTTTGTAAAGCAAAAAACTGAATGCGGGACACTAAAAGCGCGCCCAGCAAGTCCGCATTATCCTCCCCTATCTTACCTTTAGATAAGTTCATCAAAAGAATTTTGCCGTTGTTCATGGCACTTTCAATGTCCACAGTTGACTTGCGCTGACCTAAAATATTTCTGATGGTGGATGAGGCCAGAAACCTGTTGACTTTGTTTTGAATGGGCGCAACCGCCTCGGTTATCAGCCGGGGGTTGTTCTTCATATTCTTAAACTCGGAGTCCCAAAACTTGACGACCACGGGATCCTTAACATGGTGGAGAATGAAATTGCGGTAGTTATCGTCCTCCATCAACCTTGTAATACCCAGCATAGTCGTGCCTTGGACTTCTAACAGGGTCAAGATGGCATAATTAAGTAGGTATTCAAGGCGCGGACCCCAAGAGTAGTCAAAATGGTGCTTAATAGCAGAAACAAGCGCGGAGGCCATTAGATTCTTTTGCGACAAGTCCGACATTTCCAGCAAGTTAAGACCCACCGGCATCTCGGTGTCTGACGGATCGAAGTAAATCACATCGTCCACACGGTTTGCCGGAATGCGCTCTAACACTTTGTCAATAGTTTCCCCGTGCGGATCTAAAACGCCCACTCCAAAGCCGTTTGCAATGTCCTGGGAAATCATGTTTTCAAAAATTGTGGACTTACCGGTGCCGGATTTGCCAATGACATACATGTGGCGTAGGCGGTCGTCGCTGTTGGACAAACCAAAGCGGACTTTTTGATCCCGATAAACTGTGTCCGCAATGTAAGTACAATTTTGGACAGGTAGACCGGCGGGAGGCTCGGTTTTTCTGGAGTAAGACCAGCCAATATTGGGTGTTTCTACCTTTTGTGACGGTAGGTGGAACATGGATGCGAGCTCCTCCACATTTAGGACATAAGCGCGGGACTCGTCAAACAGCCGGTCGGAAAAATGGGTGTAAGCTTGCTGACCTGTTACGGTCTCTCCCACGATTAAGCTGTTTAGATTGGTGGTAGAAAATTGATTCATGGAGGCTACAACCGACCGCATGTTGTGTTTTGCCCGCTCCGGAGTCTTGGCCGACACTAAAAAGCGCGCCTGCGCCGTAAACCCCATTTTTGCCATTTTATTTTCTATGGAGTTAACCTCCATTTCTTGAACAATAGTAAGCTTTGGCGCAGGCGCGGAAACCTTTGCCCCCTTTTCACCTTCACCACTGTTGGAACCGCCAAAAATCATGGCTACTTCGGTCAAAATTCTGACCAAGATACTCCAAAACTCCGACAAAATTAAAACGACCAAATTCTGCGCCGTGCTCATCTCCTTGGGATTTTTGCCGGTTTTCATGGTCGACACATAGTCATTGCCTTCTTTCTGCCAAATATCCCCCACCGGCTTAGCCAAAAGTTGAAAAGCCACCACCTCACCCTCAACCAGCTGGGACATGGCCGAGGTTATCGAGGCCATGCTGTCAATCTCCAAGTCGTTATAGGTTTTTAGCGGGAAAATATAACTTTTTATCTCCTCCAGCTTAGCCATTTCCCAATATTTGTCGCTCCCAAAGTCGTCAAAATTTGTGTCTACTTTAATTACTTGCGACGATGGGTAATTGGCATAAATCTGACCCTCCACAAAATTGGATGTCCGCTCGGAACACACTACATAAAACTTAATCCCCGACCCCACTTTAGAAACAATCTCAAAGCTAAAATACTCATCATCATCACCCTTGGATTTAAGAAGGCCGTGCAATGAGGCGAAAAAGCTGTCCATCGCCATAGCAGAGGTCTTAAAGGTAGCCTCCTCATCGGTAATTCTGGGTACTTTTACCTCAAAAATAACCCGCTCTTTAGTGTAAGTTAGGGTTCGGTACGACTTTTTAAAGCGCTTGACCAAAAATCGTCCCGCTAGAACAACGGCAAATATAGTTACAGGTAGGTAGAGCATAGTTATCCCGCAATGAAACCACCAAATGCATGGGTCTACAAAAGAGTTGACTACAGTCTATTCCGTCTTGGCCAAGATGTCAAAGCCCAAAATCAAACAGATGTCCCCTCGGTCTATTAACACTTCCCCCAGAGAAGCTGCTTTTACCTTGCTAATAATGTTTATATCCGGATAATAACTCTTAATGTACCTGACGGTAGCCAGGGCGGGGTCATCGGTAACCAAGTAACTTTTTTCGTACGCGTTCTCCGCGTTGTCGGTAAGAGAAATTCTCGCTCCCATATTCTGTAATACCTGGGCGGACTGCTTTGCTATGTTAGGTTTACCTGTACCATTTAGGATTACAACCCCAATACTTTCCCCGGCAACCTCTGCGTTAAGCGTAATATCTCTAATTTTAAGACTCCAGTCAGCAACCTGGTCCAAATTAACGGTCTCAAAATCCCTGTCCTCCAAACTGCGACTAAACATCAATAGATCCAACAACTCGTTACCTGCTAAATTGGTTATACTTTCTGCCAACACCTTGGTTAGCTCCCAAGGAAGCAGGAGACTCAAACTTTTTTTATATATGCCTTGGTCAAGGCGATCAAACTCCGTATCTCCGGTAATAATGTATCTGTCCACAGTAAGTTGAAGAAGCTCTTGTGTTGTTTCTACAAGCAATTTTGGACCAGAAACATCGTTCTCTACCGATTCGGCAAGCTTTAGGATGGCCGTATAGCTTTCCTCACCGAATCTGCCGGGCAGGTCAAGTTTTTTCTCCGGGTTTAGATATATTGAGTATAATTTTTTGTCCTTTTTTTGGACTACCAAGACTTTGGCTGATGTAATAAGGTTGGTGTCGGATTTTTGGACTACTAAAATTGAGTAAATATCTTTGGCCTTAAGGTCGCTGGACTTGGAACTAAAGGCAGAAACTGCCGGAACTACAACCGACTTAACTGCAAAGAACGCTGCTAATAAAACTCCCGCTAACGCCGTCAAAACGACAGCTTTAACCCTTTTGTTTCGGCTTTTGGCATACCTTGCGTGCTTTTTTCTCTTTAGGGCAGTACTCTTACGCACATATAGGTTCTACCATATGAATTTATTTTTGTGAAGATGCCGAGGAGAATAAATCAGACAAACTTTCTGGTGCCTCAAACAGCCTGTTTTTCCCGTCCCAATCAGTAAAACTGATACTTTTAGCGTGGAGCATCATTCGGTCAAAAACTTTTTCTGACAAGTTATAAAGTTGCTTTGGAGCATATTTGTAATCATTAATTATCGGATACCCCAGCGCTTTTAGATGGACTCTAATTTGATGAGTCCGTCCGGTTTTAGGCATAGCTGCTAGATATGTGGCCGAGGAATTAAGTGCCAACCCGCCTAGTCTCGATCTAAGCGTCCCGTCGTTGTATCGCTCCACCACACTAAAACCGGTTACCGCTTCCCTACCGTCTTCTTCCACGCTGTAAGCTGTTCCTATGTTCCTACTCCTTCCTACCGGAGCAGAAATTTCAAATCGGTCATCATATATAGTCCCATAAGTCAAAGCTTGGTATTGTTTATGAATCCTACGGTATTTAAATAAGCCTTTTAGATAATCAAAGATCGACTTAGTTTTTGCAATTAACAATACGCCGGAAGTTTCTTTGTCGAGCCGGTGTACTATACCAAATCTTTGTTCAAACTCGTCTTCCTTGCTCTTTTGACTGGGTATGTAATTGTACCTATCTCTTACCCATTCTTTAACAGTGAGTTTTGCGTCACTCGCTCCAGATCGGGAAGGCTCGTCTTCGGTCACACTAATACCACAAGGCTTGTCTATCACTAAAAGCCCGTCATCTTCAAATAGAATGGGAATGTCCATGGATGGGAGCAGTCAGGAATATTTTTGCAAAGCAGACTCTACTTCAGAAACAATTTTGTCTGGTGTAATTTCTGATTTTATCAAAAAACCATCCGCACCCTGGTCAAACATCTGGGTAATAACGCTCTCCACGCTTAAGTTTGTAAGAGCGATAATCGGCTTGTTGGCGGTTCTATCGTCCGCCTTAATTTTTTTAAGCAACGCGATGCCGTCCTGACCTGGTAGCATGATGTCCAACAACATTACATCCCACTCCTCCTCCGTTGCCTTGGTATAGCCCACAAGACCGTCCTGCGCTTCTAAAACCTCGTACCCACTGTCCCTTAGATATTCTGCGTATAATGACCTAATATCCGCCTCGTCCTCAATCAGCAATACTTTCTTCACTTCTTCTCCTTTTTGGAACACTCAAAACACTTTACGGCCTGGGGAAAAGCCTTAAGCCGTGCCAAATCGATCGGCTTTTTGCACACCTCGCAAACCCCATAAGTCCCAATCCTAACCTTAGCTAAAGCCTTGCGGATTTCCAGCCTTGCGCTCTGCACCAAATTAAGTCTGGCGTCCTGAATGGCTTTTTCTACATCTACAGCATTACTTTCCGCCGATTCTGATCTGTCGTCACTCTCTTCCTGCATCAACGGGTCTGATTTAACCAGTAATTCTTCTTCCTTTTTAAGCTCTTTATTGCGTTTCCAGAGTCGTAAAACTAAATCTCTAAGAAGTGTGGGGGGAACTGCTAACTTTTTTGTGTCCAACATAAAGCCTCCTCACCCTAAAAATAAATACGGTCAAGGTAAGTGTAAACAAAAGGCCAATAAATATCAAGTTGACAAGTTTGGGCGACGAAATTCCCGCCGACACGCAAAACAGCGCGCTGGTTAGGCAAAAAGTAAAACCAGATTTGAGTAAAGTCAGGCGATATTTTTGTAACAAGTAGTAGACTATAAACAGCGCGATACCAATCAACAAGTATACGATCCTGATTCTACCCATAAGACTCTGTAGGACAAGCCAAAAGCCGAGTACCAAGGCGGAGGCTAAAGCAAAGTTGTCCAAAACCCGATACACCGACCACCCCCACTTGTTAGCAAGCAGTACAATTATCCCCACAAAACCAAAGACAAAACTAAAAATATTCAGGTCGCCAACTCCTACCGGTAGTTGCTTGGCACTAAGATAATAAACTGCAAAAGCAAGCATGCCACCCATCAAAAACCCTGCAATCAATAAGTCAAAGGCTTTTTCCTGGTCAAACCCATCCTTTTTACAAGCCGACCAAAAACTATACAAACCTGCAAGAATCGGTAAAACAACCAAAACTATGTTTAAAGCGATAGTTAACATTTAGGCTTTGGACAAATACTCCCCTGTCCTGGTGTCAATCTTAACCTGTTCTCCGATTTTAATAAACATGGGCACTTTTACCTTCATCCCGTTGTCCAACTCCGCGTCTTTATAGACATTAGAAACCGTGTTGCCCTTAAACCCGGGCTCGGTATAAGCAACCTCAAATACCAGCGAGTTTGGCAAATCAATGGAAATGGGCTTGGCCTCAAAATACACCACAATTACGGACATACCTTCCTTTAAAAATCTGCTTTCCTCTTTTATGGTCGACTCGTCAATAGAAAATTGGTCATACGACTCCGGGTCCATAAAGTTGTAACCGGACGCGTCTTTATAGAGGTACTGGGCGTTTTTTCTGTAAACATCGGCCTCTTCCACAGAGTCACCCGCTTTAAAACCTTTTTCTAAAACTGCGCCGGTTATCAGGTTTTTGGCCGTAACCTTAACCGCCGCCCCTCCCCTGGCAGATTTGACATGGTCGTATCTGATCACCAAAAACGGCGCCGAGTTTTCTTTAAAGATTTTACCTGTTTTAAGATCCGATGCTATCACGACAACGATTATACCTTTGCCAAAGCTTTAATGGCAAATTTATGCTAGTATTACGACATAATATGACAGACGAAACCCGACTCGGTGAGGAAAAATTCAAAAACCTCGAACCATTACTGAAACAGGTCGCTATTGCTGATGAATCACGACTTCAACATATGTTGCCGGGAAAAAACCCACCAGGATGTTATGAAGAGCACGATTGGTTATTTTACGATTATTTCCTAAACTCAAATTCTTGCGAAGTAAATATATCAGAAAGATGCGTTGTAATAGGGGATCAACGATATCTAGATGAGGTAATGGTTATGGTGAATCGTAGACTGACAGAAATCCAAGAAATAACTGGCCTTGTCACACCTAAAATCGTAGTGTTTTTAGGAAACGGGACCACTATGTTAAGTAAGTACTCTAGAACCGGTATTAGTTTAACTGGAACAATAACAAAACCCCCATTCGCTTGGGGTGGCGCACAAGCCTGTTTTATTAACACAGATTATATTGACGAATTTGGGCTTAATTCTCCGGAGGTTGTCAGGGCGATCTTGCACGAATCTGCACACCCTGCATTTTATCAATCCCTGCTCGGGGCTGACGGGTATCCAACATGGCAATTAGATTGTTCAAACAGGTTGATTTCTGAAGCCTTGGCGGGACCAAATGATCCTAGTTTTTGGGAAGATCTACAACCCCCAGAAGGAGTGGAATTAGATTTTGGGCCATTAGAAAAAGGTGAATTAGGTTTTTACGATTGGCTGGATAAAATAATCGAGGATTACAAAATCGAAGTACCCTACTTCCAAAACTGGGCGGTGGCGGAATTCTATCGCTGGGCAGCCCGTCAAGGTGATTTGGCTTATTGGTATCAAAAAGCTCTGGAATTAAAACCTTAACTTGGTGCCGTGGGTGGGAGTCGAACCCACACAGAGTTGCCTCCAGTGGTTTTTGAGACCACCGCGTATGCCATTCCGCCACCACGGCTTAAACTCTAAAACACTAGTAAGTCAGATACTGCATTGTTGCTAATTTACCAACCATACCTCTTAATCCTAGAGTCAAATTCCTTTCTCACAGTTTTCCAGTTATTAAAGTCTATTGTGCTAAAAGAGCCGGACTCAATACTATTAATCCTTCTGACATAAGAAATGGTATCAAATTTACCCTTTATGTATCTAACTTGTAACATCGCTGGATTATATACCAAGATTCACTGCGCACAAAATTCCAGTGGCCTACTTGTCCTTGATTTTAGTCTCGGCCTCAAAGAACCTTGTTCTGTCGGCCTTAAAGAAGAGATCCAATTCCCCGGTAGGACCGTTTCTGTGTTTGGCAATTAACAGCTTGTGGTTTATGCGGTCCTCCTCGTTCGGACGGAACAAAAACATCACGATGTCGGCATCTTGCTCAATACTGTTGTGGACTATGATGTCATTGGCGACGAAATTAGCTATTCCAGGCACCGTCATGTCGTACACATCCTCAATTCTCAACTCTTCTATGGACTTAACTTGGTCCCAAGAAATACCTTGGTCCTCCCCCACAACAGCTACAGCAACACCGATCTCCAGTCCGTCCAACCTTGTCCAACTATTCTTGGTTAGGAATGGGTGGTTGGCAGAGACTACAATTTGTTTTCCCGAAAAAGTTGTTAACTTATATACCTGTTTTTTTCCGCTTGGGAACACTTTTGATGCTTTTGCTGGAACTAACTTAAAATCTTTGTCTAAAGCCAAAACCTTAAAATCTGTCCTGCCCACTAAATCCTTTATTGGCACCCGTTTCCCGGAGTCGGCTAAAGTAATTAAAGCATCTCCTAAAACACAGCCCGAATCCCTCAAGTCGCTTAGCTGGGGGCGTTTGTCCCCACCCCTAATTTCCACTGCGCGTGAGAGCTGGGAAAGGGCTAAAACAGGTACTTTTAACTCTCTGGCCAGATTTTTAAGAGCCTGGGAGATTTCCGAGACTTCTTGGGTGCGACTTTCTGTAGTCCGACCGTGAATCAGTTGTAAATAGTCAACAATAATTAAGTCGACTTTCTTGTCCATGTGGAGTCTGCGGGCTTTAGTCCGGAGTTCCAAGATACCAATACCCGGCGTGTCGTCAATATAAATAGGCGCCTCTGCCAGCTCGCCCGCCGCAATACCATACCGCTCAAAGTCCTCCTCCTGCAGATTGCCGGTAGTAATGCGCCAGTTGTCAATATCGCCTTGGGCCGCAATCATCCTGTCCACAATTTGCTCCCGACCCATTTCCAAGGAAAAAATGCCTACCGACTTTTTATGGGTGGTGGCGGCGTACTGGGCGCAGTTGATAGCAAAGGACGACTTACCAACAGAAGGGCGCGCTGCCAAAATGATTAGATTTTCCTTTTGGAAGCCGGAAAGCATCCTGTCCACGCCTTTAAGTCCTGTGGGCACACCACGCAGCGCGCCCTTGGCCTTGCTTAACTCGTCCAACCGCTCAAAGGTAATCTGCAAAGTGTCAGAAATGGGAATAAAATCCTGATGCAGTCTGTCCTGGGAAACCGCGTACAGCTCCTGCTCCGCCTCGTCCAAAAGCCCCTCAATCTCACTTTTTTCAAACGCCATCTGGTTAATTTTGGCGCTGGCGGAAATTAAACTGCGCCTCAAAGCGTTATCCACAATGATTTTGGCGTAAAATTCCACATTGGACGCGGTTGGCACAAAGTTGACCAACTCCGTCAAATAAGAAAGTCCGCCCACTTCCGTAAGCAATTTCTGGTTCTTAAGCTCCTGTGGCAGAGTCACCAAATCAACCGGCTGGCGTTTTTCGTACAAATTTAACACCGCCTCGTATATTTTTGCGTGCGCGCTTTTATAAAAATGGTCGACCTTAAGAAGTTCTACGACTTTAATCAGCGCATCCTCGTCAATTAAAATAGCCCCCAACACCGATTTCTCCGCATCCAAATCGTGCGGTGGCACCAACGCCTGTCCCGCCGGCTGATGGACTTGTTTTGCTGTTTTGGCCGCCATGGTAATTTACTGCTTTTCTAACACAATAACCTGGGTCTCGTTTTCGTTGTCCGCCTCTGTTATTCTTAGTGAGGACGCTCTTTTAGTAGCACCGTTTTCTATGCCCATCTCGTCCAAAAACTTTTCTAACGGGTCAATGTCCGCAAGTTTAGAACCCTCCAGCCGGTAGTGCATAGGGACGACATAAGCCGGCTCGATGCTGGAGATGACTTTAGCGGCTTTTTCCGCGTCAATAGTGTAAACACCCCCCACCGGAATTAACAGCGCCGTAACCTGACCGAACTTCTCCAGCGTCGCCTCGTCCAAAATGTCGCCTAAATCTCCGCAATGCAGAACCGACTCGCCGGCCGACTCAATGTAATACATAGTGGTTTTACCCCGCTCTTCACCGCCCTTGGCGTCATGACTTACGGAAATGCCAAAAATACTGACCCCGCCAAGCTCATACTCCCCCGGACCTTCCACCACCAAGCGGTAACCTGAAACACCGTCTTTATAGTTATGGTCAAAATGGTTGTGCGTAATTAACACCGCGTCGGCCTCAAGTTTTGGCAGTTTTACACCTAGTTTTGCCGGGTCAAACGGGTCTATAACAAGCGTCAAATCCTTTGTCTTGATTTTAAAGCATGAATGCCCAAAATAGGTTATTTCCATACCCGCCTATGATATCATAAACTGATGTTAAATAAACTGCCCGGTCGTGAGACCTCAAAGGAAACTTATGCGCTTTTGGCCATGTTGGGCGCTACGGCCATTTGGGGCTTTGCTCCGCCCATTATAAAGCACACTTTGGACTACATTCCGCCGTTTTCTTTTTTGTTTTATAGGTTTTTTATCGTCTGTCTGGTGCTGTTTCCTTTTTTATACTTGGAACTCCGTCGGCAAAGAGTTGGTTTGAGAGATTTTCCGGCTTTGGTGCTTTCTGGACTACTGGGTCAGGCAAGTTTGATCTTACTTTTTTATGGACTTAATTACACCAGCTCGTTGGAAGTAGCAGTCATAGGCATCATTGCTCCCCTCCTGATGGTAGGTGCCGGCCACTATTTTTTTAACGATAAAGTCAATAAAAATCTAAAGATTGGGCTAATTATTACTTCACTGGGTACTTTAATTTTGGCAATTGGACCAATTTTGGACTCAAATACGCCCACAGCCACAAGAAACGCCCGTATAATAGGCAATGCCTTGATTGTCATATATAACTTGTTTTGGACAGCGCATGTACTGTGGTCCAAAAGACTCCGGGGTGAAAATTCCCATAAAGTAAACGAAGTCGCCAAGTTTTTAGGTATACCTGTCCCACGCAAGAAATACAGCTCCGAGCTTATCACCGGTCTATCATTTTATGTCGGACTGGTTTGTATGACGCCATTTTACATTTTAGAGTCCATGGGAAAACTTGGTACCAGCACTTTTACTATCCTACATCTGACTACCTCGGGCTGGGTGGGACTTTTGTATATGGCGCTACTATCATCAATCGTCGCTTACGGGCTGTTTGAATGGTCGCTAAAGTATCTAAAAGTCACCGACACAGTCATTTTTTCCTATATCTCCCCTATCTTTACCTTACCGGCAGCCTTTTTAATCCTGGGCGAACTGCCCACATCTGACATTATTGTAGGTTCTTTAATTATCGCGCTGGGTATCTTTGTTGCGGAACGCAAAAAAGGCTGATACAATAACGCGGTCATGAAAAAAGGCATTCATCCACAAGTTTATACTGACGCTGTGATCGCATGCGCGTGTGGCAACAGTTTTACTACCATGTCGACAAAAAAAGATATCCAGGTAGAAATTTGCTCCGCCTGTCACCCTTTTTATACCGGTCAAAAACGGTATATTGACACGGAAGGTCAGATCGACAAGTTTGCCAAAAAGCTAAAGATCGCCAAAGAAACCGGCGCTAGTGCAATATCCGCCAAAGCCAAAAAGAAAGCTAAGGAGATTACAGAGCGCAAACGCCCCGTCACCCTAAAAGACCTGCGGGAGATGTAAATTACTTAAGTGAAGTCCTCTGCCGAACCGCTTCAAATAGAAAAAGCGCGCCTGCTACAGAAACATTCAAGCTATCCATCGGACCATGCATCTCGATTCTTACTGTTACACCGGTCTTCATAAACATATCGCTGGCGCCGGCGTGCTCATTGCCCATGATAATAGCAGAAGGCTTAGTAAAGTCGTGGTTAGTGTATTCCGCCGTCCCATAGGGTGTTGTAACAACAGGCGTAATTTTTTGACTCCTTAACCAGGTCAAACAATCCTTTGTGGTTGTAGTTACGCATGGTAGAGTTAACACCGATCCAAGCGACGAATGAATGCATGACGGGTCGTGAAAGGCGGTTAATGAGTCGCACAAAATCACCGCGTCAGCCCCCGCCGCCGATGCCGATCTTATCAACACACCTAAATTCCCAGGCTTTTCAATAGCCTCCGCCACCAAAAGCAAGGGATTATGTGGCAGGTTTAAACTGGCCAAAGTATACCTTTCCCGCCATTTAATAATCGCCAGCACTCCAAGCGGACCTTCCCTGCGGGAAAGCTTTTCCAACAGGCTCTCCCCTATCTCCTCCACCCGTGCACCCTTTGCCCGGCAGTTATTAACCAAATTCCAGTCCGGCCCGGTCATTTTTGTTGGCACATATAGCACATCCAAGATCTCCCAGTTGTTGTCCAGGGCGTGCTTAAGCGTCCTAAAACCCTCTAACACCGTGCAACCGGTCTGTTTTCTCTCACGCATCCTTTCCAGCGCGCGCATTTGTTTGACGGTGGGATTTTGATTACTCGTGATCATAATCTGTTGTGACAATATCCTCGATGTCGCCCGCCATAATGGCCGGCATATTATGCCAGGACTTTTTGACTCTGTGATCGGTCACGCGGTCTTGCGGAAAGTTATAAGTACGGATTTTTTCCACCCGCTCGCCTGTACCGACTTGCTCGGCCCGTAGTTGAGCGATTGACCCCACCTGTTGCTCCTGCATCTCGGTATATAGGCGGGATTTTAACATGCTTAAAGCTTTTTCCCGATTTTTGCCTTGAAACCGTTCTTCCTGACACTCTATTAATATACCCGTTGGGATGTGCAAAAGTCTGACTGCAGTAGAAACTTTGTTGACATTTTGACCACCGTGGCCACCGGCTCTAAAAAACTCCCATTTTAGGTCGTCCGGCTTAATTTCTATTTCCACTTTAGTGACAACGGGCAAAACGGCCACCGTGGCTGTGGAAGTATGGATCCGCCCGCCCGATTCAGTTACCGGCACCCGCTGGACTCTGTGCACCCCAGATTCGTGCTTAAGTAAGGTGTAGGCGTTTGTCCCCTTAAATTCCACAGTCGCCAGTTTTACCCCACCCGCATTGCCTTCTGTCATATTAATAACTTCCGACTTCCAGCCTGATTTTTCTGCATATCTGCGGTACATCTCTAACAAATCGCCGGCAAAAAGCGCGGCCTCATCCCCCCCCGTACCCGGCCTGACCTCTAAAACTGCCATATCTGGATTGACTTCTCCTTCTCCTTCCCCATCCCCCGCGCCAGCACCATCACCAGTGCCAGAATAATCACCTGCCATAACGCGCAAAGATTCCTCCAGCGCCGTAATCTCCTTATCGATGCTCTCGATTTCCTCATCAAACAGAACTTTGAGTTGCGGGTCGGATTCTCTATCTCTCTGAT